>JAUCGI010000285.1 GCA_030378035.1 Desulfobacterales bacterium HSG2 | reverse complement strand
CGACACCTGTGCCGATTGCCCTGTGGTCATTCGATTTCCCAAAGCCTCTGGGGATGATGGAAGGCAATTTTAACGCCCGGGTTGCGGATCGGGAACAGATAGAGAGCTATCTTGATACAAGCGACGGAGTTTATAATTTTCTGTACAATAAAAAATTCTGATTATAACGGATTTACGGGAATATGACAGCGGATTTCAGGATGAAACGGATATTCCCGGATCGGATATGACACCGGATTCCGGGGATGAAACGGATACATCCGTTTCATCCTCCCATCCGCTGTCATATTCCCGGCCTCCCCAAAATCCATTATAATCAGAAAAAATTCAATCTGACATGAGGTTATTATGCAAAATCCGATTCCCCTTGTTATTGCCACACGAAACAAAGGAAAAACGGCTGAAATAAAGGAACTTTTAAAAGGCTTTCCCGTTGAGATCAGAAATCTGGATGATTTCGGGCCGATTCCCGAAGCAGTGGAGGACGGGGATACCTTTGATGAAAATGCTTATAAAAAATCAAGCCTCGCGGCAAGGGTGCTGGGATATCCGGCTCTGGCTGATGATTCGGGGCTGGCGGTGGAGGCCATGAACGGAGCGCCCGGGGTTTATTCTGCGCGCTATGGCGGTGAAGACGCCACCGATGAGCAGCGAAGCGCCAAAGTATTGCAGGAGATGGAGGGCAGAAGCAACCGAAAAGCCGCGTTTGAGTGCGTCATTTCCATTGCAGTTCCCACAGGCCCGGCCCTGACTTATGAGGCCCGCTGTGAAGGGCTGATCACTGAACAGCCTGCCGGCTCAAACGGATTCGGTTATGACCCGATCTTCTATTACCCCCCCCTTGAAAAAACCTTTGCGGAGCTCACCCGTGAAGAAAAAAACGGGGTCAGCCACAGGGGAAAGGCGTTCAAAGAACTTCAGGATGAATTTGACAAAGTTCTGATCTGGATTCGGCAGAACATGCCGGTTCAGGAAGAATTTGCATGTGAGCATGATAAAAGTGATTGAAGACCTGATTAAAAAAAACAGAAGTTGCCGGCGGTTTTGCCAAGACCATCCGGTAGAAAAGGAGACATTGAAGGCGCTGGTAAATCTTGCAAGATTGTCAGCATCAGCCGCGAATTTGCAGCCTCTGAAATATATCCTTTCCTGTGACCCAAAAATGAATGCGGAGATATTTCCGTGCCTCGGCTGGGCCGGATATTTGAAAGACTGGCCCGGACCCGAAGAAGGGGAAAGACCGTCGGCATATGTCATCATCCTCGGGGACACCCGTATCAGCAGGGATTTCGGATGTGATCACGGGATTGCGAGTCAGAGCATCCTTTTGGGAGCCAGAGAAAAGGGGCTTGCCGGCTGTATGATCGGCTCGGTGAACAGGGAAAAGCTCCGGGATATCCTGGAGATACCGTCGCAGTTTGAAATACTTCTTGTGCTTGCCATCGGAAAGCCTGGAGAAAAGGTTGTGATTGAAACCGTCGGCGCTGACAGGAGCATCAGATATTGGCGGGATGATGACGGTTCTCATCATGTGCCGAAAAGAGACCTGAACGATATTATTTTGAACTGTTTTTACCCAAACTGAGCGATTCTTATCAATTTAGATCTTGATCTTGATCCTGCCCATTTAATTAAGATCAAGATCAAGATAAAGATAAAACTGATTATAACGGATTTAGGGGAGGCTCAACGCAGAGGTCGCGGAGAACGCGGAGACACGCGGAGATATCAGCGGACCGGAGCGGAGGATCACCGCCATCAGGCTGGGGAACACGGCCGGCCGGGGAGGACATTGTCT
>JAUCGI010000064.1 GCA_030378035.1 Desulfobacterales bacterium HSG2 | reverse complement strand
TTTGAAAAAATTTTGTTTGAATTATTCAATGCTGACCCGGAATCCATTGCATGGATATGAATAATCCAACCTTGTATAAAAACACAAAACCCAACTCCTTATTTAAGGATTTATATCATCATTGTCAAGATCATTAATTTTGAAAGCGAATGCTCATCATTTAAAAAAAGAGCTGAATTTCAGCTTTCAATGTGATAAAAGTCAATCTTTGGCGGTCTGCATTGTCCGGAGTGCCGAAGTTGCACTTTGACAGTCTCATAACGACTACAATATAAAATTCGGAATGCAAAAAATGATTTTTGCACTCCGGCTCGGGTAACGAACAATTCATAACATTGGAGTAATTGATATGGGCAACGTAAAACTGACAATTAACAATCAGGAGATAGAAGCACCTGCCGGGACAACCATCCTGAAGGCTGCCAGAAGTGCGGACATATATATCCCGACACTCTGTCATCACCCGAATTTGCCGCCGGCAAAACAGGGACAGCCAGCAAAAGCGGTCTTTCAGGGCAATCTGAAAATCAGGAACGCCATGCCCGACGAACCCGCCAAAGGCTGCGGTCTCTGTGTGGTGGAAGTTGAGGGGCAGCCGGATCTTGCGGGTTCCTGTGCCACACCGGTTCATGAAGGCATGGTGATTGTCACCGAAAATGACAGGATTACGGCCAAAAGACAGGAAAACCTGATTCCCATCCTTGCCCGTCATCGTCATGCCTGTCTGACCTGCGCCCAGCAGGAAGGATGCCCCCGGTCCCAGTGCTCATCCAATGTGCATGAAAATGAAAGGTGCTGCCCCCAGTTCGGGCATTGTGAATTGCAGAATGTGGCAAATCATATCGGGATATCCGACGCGACCCCGAAATGGATTCCCACGAACCTGCCTGTGTTTAAGGATCACCCCCTCTTTGAAAGGGATTATAACCTCTGCATCGGCTGCACCCGATGCGTCAGGGCCTGTCGCGACCTCAGAGGGGTTGAGGCCATCGGATTTGTTCATGATGGAAAAGGGAATACACGGGTCGGGACAATGAGGCCGACCTTGGAAGACTCGGAGTGCAAATTCTGCACCGCGTGTGTCGAAGTCTGCCCCACAGGCGCGCTCACGGAGAGAGCCGTGCATCCGGGAAGGAAAGAAGCGGAGCTTGTCCCCTGCAAAGAAGCCTGCCCCGCGCACATTGACATCCCCGGGTATCTGCGCCTGATCGCCGAAGGAAAAAGGGATGAGGCCCACGCGGTTATCAGAGAAAAAGTCCCGTTTCCCGGGATCCTGGGAAGGGTATGCTTCCATCCCTGTGAAGAAGCCTGCCGGCGGGGAAAGGTGAACAAACCGATCTCCATCTGCGCGCTGAAACGATACGCCGCGGACGGGGAAAAGGGACTGTGGAAGAAAAACTCGAAAGTAAAATCGGATACAGGAAAAAAGGTTGCCGTTGTCGGTTCCGGCCCTGCCGGCCTGACAGCCGCTTTTTATCTTGGGAAACAGGGGCATTCGGTCACAATTTTTGAATCCCGGACCCATGCCGGCGGCATGATGCGCTACGGCATTCCGGCTTATCGGCTCCCGTGTGATGTCCTGGAAAAGGAGATCAGGGACATTCTGGACACGGGCATTGATTTCAGACCCGGCCAAACTCTGGGCAGGGATTTCACGCTGAAAAGTCTGAAAAATGACGGATATGATGCCGTGTTTGTCGGTACCGGCGCGCAGTTGAGCCGGCGCGTTCCTTTGGATGGGCATGACCTGCCCGATGTGTTATGGGGGGTTGATTTTCTCAGACAGGTTGCAGAAGGGGAAGAGGTCCGCCTGAGGGAGAATGTTCTTGTGATCGGCGGCGGAAATGTGGCGGTTGATGTGGCCATGACCGCGTTGCGCTGCGGCGCGGAAGAGGTGAAAATGGCGTGTCTCGAATGCGAGACGGATATGCCGGCCAGCCCGTGGGAGCTTGCAGGGGCTGTCGCGGAGGGCATCCAGATCATGCCCTCCCGGGGGCCGGACAAGATTCTGATCGAAGACGGCCGGATCACGGGCATGGATATGATGGAATGCACCTGCGTATTCGATGCTCAGGGGAATTTCTGTCCCCAGTTCAGTGATGAAAAAGAATGTATCCCGACGGATCAGATCATTCTTGCCATCGGGCAGGATTCGGATCTGTCATTTCTGCAAGAGGCCGATCCGATTTCTGTGGACAAGGGCCTCATTGTGGCGGATCAGGAGACCCTTGAAACCGGCATGAAAGGGGTTTACGCCGGCGGTGACGCGACAAAGGTTCCGGGATCCGTTATCCATGCCATTGCCGCGGGACGAAAAGCAGCGTCATCCATGGACAAGGCCCTCGGAGGGACAGGCGATATCGAAGAGGTTCTGTTTCAAAGAGGGGATCCGGTGCAGTATATCGGGCGGGATGAAGGTTTTGTTTCATGGCCCCGCGAACGGGTTCACGAACTTGAGCCTGAAGCAAGAAAGAAAAGTTTTGAGGAGATTTCAATCGGCTATGATGAAACCCAGACGGTTAAGGAGGCCAGACGATGTCTTCAGTGTGATCTGCGGCTTTATATGGATTGCAATCCCTCTCCCCCCGCAAGTCTTCTGGCGTTCACTGAAGAAAACATCAGTCAGGTTCCGGAGACCGAAGGGGTTTTCCAACTGCTTGATGAGGATCATAATGTTCTGGTTATCAAGGGAACAGCCGATATCCGGAAGGAGCTTCTGATCGCTCGGGATGAAAACGGGAAGGCTGTCCTTTTCAAATTTGAAGAGGATAAAATGTATTCCCGGCGGGAAAGCGAACTCATCCAGAAATATCTTCAGGAGCATGGCCGGATGCCCGGCGGGGATGACGATGATGAGCTGTTTTAGGGATTGAAGATAAGGAATTGATCATATAATGATTAGAAAACAAGCAATAGAAGTTCTCAGAACAGAAGCCGAAGGCATTCTGAAACTGACAGAACGTATCAATGACAATTTTACCGAAATGGTGAATGTCATCTGCAATTCGGGCGGTCGTCTGATCGTCGGAGGGATCGGCAAATCAGGCATTATCGGACGGAAAATCGTGGCCACACTGAACAGCACAGGGACGCGGTCATTGTTTCTGCATCCTGTTGAGGCCATGCACGGGGATCTGGGCATGGTCTGTTCGGATGACATATTTCTGGCCCTTTCCACCAGCGGTGAAACCGATGAGCTGAATATGCTGTTGCCAAGCATCCGCAACGTGGGATGCAAGATTATCGCGTTTACCGGGGGTATGAATTCCGCCTTGGCAAAGCAGAGCGACATTGTGGTTGATGTGGGCGTGGAAAAGGAGGCATCTCCCGTCGGCGCGCCCACCGCGAGCAGCACCGCAATGCTTGCAATGGGAGACGCGCTGGCCATGGTGCTGATGAACAAGAAAAAATTCAAATCGGGTGACTTCAAAAAATTTCACCCGGGTGGCGCGCTGGGCAGACGGCTTTCAGCCAGTGTGAAGGAGATCATGCTGACAGGCGAGGTCATCCCTTTTGTCTTTGAGAGTGACACCATGGAAGCGGCGATCAGGGAAATGGACCGTCCCGGCCTGGGGGTCACATTTGTCCTGAGATCGGACAAAACCCTCTGCGGCATCATCACAGACGGCGATATCCGCCGCGTGATCGCAAAGAAAAAGCCGATTTTTGACCTGAGGGTGGAAGAGATTATGACAAAGAATCCGAAAACTGTTGCCTCGGATTCTCCCGCCTATGACGCGCTGAACATTATGGAGCAGTACCAGATCACGGTGCTCCCGGTGGCGGATTCCGGCGGAAAGGTTCAGGGGATTCTGCATCTGCACGATATATTAGGCAAGGGCGAATTCAAATTCAACGGAATGTAGTTTTGTCCGTTGTTTGTTGTTTGTTGTCCTTTGTCTGCGGCCGGAATCAGGGCTGTCATATCCTGTGTCAGACCACGAAAAACCACGAAACAGCACGAAAAACACTTGTGCCCGCAACCGATCCCGTGTCTTTCGCCTGTTTCGTGGTTTCGCGGTGTGAGCCATTACAAAAATGTCCCGCTTTGGAATTACTGTTTTTCCGAGTCCCGAATTTCTTTTTGGCATGAAATAACCTTGCATTTCCGCACAAAATTTGTTATTAATATGTGACTGTCAGGTTTTGGTTTGTCCCGGCATAAAAAACTGCGATGTCACCTACTTTTTGAAATGCTCCCGTTGATGTCTGATAAGCTGCCTCTCTTAACGCATCAGAGAAAAAACAGGTTTTTGAGGAAACATACTGTTTTTTATTCTTGCATATCTGTTAATATCGCAGTAATAACATAAAAATATTTGAGTGTAACCAAAATGGCGCGGAAAGCCGCTGAAACAATTTGGAAAATTGTTCTACATCGGTGAAACGATTTGGAAAATCGTTCTACATCGGTGAAACGATTTGGAAAATCGTTCTACATCGGTGAAACGATTTGGAAAATCGTTCTACTTCGGTGAAACGATTTGGAAAATCGTTCTGCTTCGGTGAAACGATTTGGAAAATCGTTCTACCTTGGTGAAACGATTTGGAAAATCGTTCTACGTTGGTGAAACGATTTGGAAAATCGTTCTACCTTGGTGAAACGATTTGGAAAATTGTTCTACATCGGTCAAAAAACTTTTACAGATAAATATAATAAGGTGACACATTGGAAGTGATCCAATTACTTGGCGCTGTCATGGGGCTTGCCTTTGTTTCGGGGATTAACCTTTATGCCACTGTTCTTACTGTCGGCTTTGGCATTCAGTTGGGACTTGTCAGCCTCCCCGCGGATGCGGCTGCGTTATCTGTTTTGGGGCATCCTTATGTGCTGACAGCCGCCACTGTTGCTTACGCAGTGGAGTTTTTTGCAGATAAAATTCCCTGGTTTGACAGCCTGTGGGACGCTTTTCACACATTTATCCGGCCGGCCGGCGCGTCGCTGCTGGGTATGAAAACGGTGGGGACGGTTGATCCGGCCATTGAATTATCTGTCATACTCCTCTGCGGCGGGCTCTCTTTTGTGTCACATTCCACAAAGGCAAGCACCCGCCTTGTTGTCAATCAGAGTCCGGAGCCGTTCAGCAACATCGGCCTCAGCCTTGCAGAAGATATATGTGTTGTGGGCGGAGGCTGGGCAGCTTTGAATTATCCGGTGGCAATGTTCATCATTACTGTGCTTTTTACCGCGGTTTTTGTTTTTTTTGCCCCAAAAGTTTTCCGTCTGTTTCGGGTTGGGATTATGGCCATATCATACCTTTTCCACACAATTTTCAGCAGAAGCGAAGTCTCCGGTTATTCGGTTCTGTTTGATGAAATCCCCGGAAGATTGTTCGGGCAGATTCAGCAGGATGCCGCGTCGGGAGAACTGCTCTTTTTTATTCGCTGCGTTTCTGACAAGGGGGTTGAAACAGGCAAAAACCGTATCGGATTTTTATATATGACAGGCGATCGCCTCTTCTTTGTTGCCCGAAAAAATTTTCGGGTTTGCAAAGTCTGTTTTGACATTTCCGGCATCAGTCATCCGGAATTTCATAAGAAACGCTTGCTTGATCTGCTGGTTTTCAGTTATGGACAAGACAGAATTAATTTTCACCTGTTTAAAAACAGACAAAACAGAGGGCAGAAGATCGCAGAAATTCTTGCGAATTGGGGAATTAGGAATTAGGAATTAGGTGTTCATATAATGGATACAGATTTCAGGGTGTCGGCGGGAGGTTCCCTTCGGAAGCAGGCGACTCCGGCGAACAGTTCCCAAATCCGCGGTTATGTTGATAAGCGTAACCGCGAAGGGGACAGGTTTCAGTGTTCCGAGCGCGGGGACTGTGCGGACAACAGGAACACTGCAAAAAATCTGAAGGCAGGGTGCGGCGATCCGGGCATAACCCTTTTTACGCCAAAGGAACGGGTGGATGCCATCCTGCCTGAAAGATTCCACGCCAGTTGGAAACCGCCTCCGCCCCGGGAACTGCTTCAGGCAGAACTCAGTGAAATCCCTGCTTTCATAGGGGAGCGGAACTTCTGAGGCAATGGCTTTTAAAAAGTTTAAAACTAAGGAACAGGTAATGAGGATGGCAAAAAATTGTTTTAGGGTATTACTTTTTATAATGATCAGTATCATGCTGGTCAGTTGCTCCGGCAAAGAGCCGCAACAGCAACGCTTTGATGATCCAACGTCCGGCGGTTCCGGCGCTTATGTGTCAGGCTCTGCCGCTCGCGTGTCAGGCTCTGCATCATCCCCGCGGGTATCACAGTCTCCGGAATCATTCAGGCTGGACGCGGAAAATCCTGATATGGGCGAGTATATGCGGGTGCAGGTGAATGACTTTGTCGTTATTCTTGACGCGTCCGGGTCCAAGTATCTCCCGTACAGCGGAAAAATCAAACTCAGAATTGCCAAGGATATTGTCAGGCGGCTGAATCAGAACACTCCGGAGCGGCCGCTCTTTGGCGGGCTCAGGCGTTACGGCTTCGAAGCCGGCGCGTGGTCGAAACCGACTGCCCTGCTTTACGGCATGACAGATTATTCCAGACCGGATTTTGCAAGCGCCATTGAAATTGTCCGGTGGGCCGGAGGGAAAAGCCCCATGGCCCTTTCCATTGACAAGGCGAGTGACGACTTTCAGTTGGCAAAGGGACATTATCTGTCCCTTGTCATTGTCAGCGACGGGAAAATATATCAGGGGGATCCGATAGAAGCAGCAAAAAGGATAAAGCAGCGATATGGTGACAGAATTTGTATATATACCGCCTTGGTGGGAAACCTTCCTTTCGGCCGGGATCTGATGGAGCGGGTTGCCAAGGAGGGCAAGTGCGGATATGCTATCACTGCGGATGACCTGGAGCCTTCCCCAAGAATGCGGGACTGGGCAGATGACATTTTTCATCACGGAAGGAAGGCCGAACCCGAACCCGAACCCGAAAAACCCATACCCGGGCCCAGACGAGCCGAGGAGCCCCCGCCTGTGATAATACCGGCTGAACCGGACCCATGTGAGCTGCTCGACGAAGCGCTGCGTCTGAAAGTTCAGTTTGATCTGAACAAGTGGGATATCAAACCTGAATACTACAGCGATCTGAACAGGATTGCGCATCTGATGATGAAGTGCGCTCATGCGGAAGTCGAAATTGTGGGTCATACCTGTAACATCTGGACGGAAAAGTATAATATGAAGCTGTCCCATTTGCGGGCTACGGAAGTGATGAAGTATCTCGTGGGCAAAGGCATCCGTCCGGGACGACTCAGGGTGAGCGGTGTCGGCCTAACGACGCCAACCGCGCCCAATAAGACTGAAGCTGGCCGGGTTGCAAACCGGAGAGCTGAATTCAGACGGATTCGCTAAGAAACTGAAACCGGACTTCCGAAGTTTTTGAAACTTCGGAAGTCTTAATTTTGTAAAGTAACAGTTGAAATTTTGAAATTTTTATAATATAAAGAAGGTACTGTCGATATTGTACAGATGAAATATGGCTTGCTGAAATACAGATGTCAGGAAAATCAGTGGCTCACAAGCTGCCCGGTTTGACAAATCTGAACCCTCCCGACGGATTTGCCAATCGGCCGAGGCAAAATTGCGGACCACTGAAAACGAAAATCTGACATCAACAAATTCATGAAGATTGTATCCCATCTGCCAATGTCGATTTAAAAATATAAGGAAGAAAAATTTTAACAAAAAGATGAAAAAAGTAGGAGGTAAAGGTTATGAAAACTTATTGGAAGGTCGTGTTTCTGGTAATGATCAGCACATTGCTGGTCAGTTGTGCCGCCCACCAGAAAGGGCAGGCCATCTTCAAGCCCCAGGATCTGAGTACCGACGGGTATGTCCAGAAAGTCGATAATTTTCTGGTCATACTTGACGCGTCAGGCTCCAAGCAGAACATGGTCGAAGGGATGAGAAAGCTGGAATATGCCAAAGATATCATAAGCCGCATGAATCAGACCATCCCCAGGAGTCTGACCCTCAACAGCGCGCTGAGAAGATATGGCAAGGGAACCAAGACATCTCAGCCCCCTGAGATGAAAACCGAACAGGTTTACGTTCCCGGGCAATATTCCAAGGCGAGGTTTGATGACGCTCTCGCAATGGTCAAAAAACCGGACGGTCTGACCTTCATGGAAACCGGAATTGACGCGAGCAGTGACGATCTGAAATCATTCAGCGGGAAAACCGCGGTCATTCTTGTCAGCGACGGGAAAGTGCATTTCGGCGATCCGGTGCAAGCCGCAGAGAGGCTGAAAAGCCGCTACGGCGAAAATGTATGCATCCATACGATATGGGTTCCGAGCGGCACTGCTGATATCAATCAGGTTGCCAAGAATAAAAAGCTGATGGAGGAGATTGCCAAAATCGGCGGTGCCTGCTGGTCTTCGGTTGAAGCGGGGAACATCAAATCCGACCGGGAGATGGCCGGTTTTGTGAAAAAGGTCTTTTTAAAGGAGAAACCACCCGAACGCGAACCCTTAGCGGAAATAGATCCCTGCCTTAAGAAAGGCGGTGATACGGACGGCGACCGCTTCTGTAACGACGAAGATGACTGTCCGAATGTCGCAGGGAACGTAAGGGGATGTCCCTGCGCCGATACGGATAAGGACGGCGTTTGTAATGACGCGGATGACTGTCCGAACACACCGAGAGGTGTCGCAGTGGACGGAAGGGGATGTCCGGTGGGCCCCTGCGCTGGCAGAGGCGGCGATACGGATAATGACGGCGTTTGTGATGACGCGGATAAGTGTCCTGGAACATTGCCGGGTGTTATTGTGGATGGAAATGGATGTGACATGGTGACGGATCCCTGCGCCGGCAGAGGCGGTGATTCAGATAATGACGGCGTTTGTGATGACGCGGATGCCTGTCCGAACACACCGCCGGGTACTGTGGTGGATGCAAGCGGATGCCCGCCGGAAAGGGTTAGAGAGATTGCGAGTCTCTGCGGCGACAGAGGCGGTGACGCAGACGCTGACACGGTATGTGATGACGTGGATGACTGCCCGAACACACCGGGTGGTGCCGGCGTGAACGCAAGAGGATGCTGGATTATTGAAAATCTCCTTTTTGACTACGACAAGGCGATCATCAGAACCAAATATTATCCGGATCTGGATAATGTTGTGGAAATCCTGCTTCAGAATCCTTACCTGAACATCGAAATCCAGGGTCATACCTGCAACATCGGCTCTCAGAAGTACAACAAGCCCCTCTCTGACAGGCGGGCCAAAGCGGTGGTGAAATATCTCATAGACAGAGGCATCCCCGCGGAAAGGCTCCGATGGGAAGGCTACGGACTGCTGAATCCGGCAGCTTCCAACAAGACAGAAGAAGGACGGGAGCTGAACCGAAGGGTTGAATTGCACCCGCTCCGGTAATATGATGTAAAAAAAAAGACCCCCGAGGTTTCCAAAACCTCGGAGGTCTTCTTGACAAAGCCTATCTGCGTTGCTATAATTCATGCATTTATGGGTTAAGAGTCAGGGTCGGACAGGAACCTTAACCCTTAAACCTTAACCCTTAACCCTTAAAACCCTTAACCCTCGGAAGGATATAAATATGGCGGAAAACATTCTGGAAATTGATGACAGCAATTTTGAAACAGAAGTGCTACAGGCGAACAAACCGGTATTGGTAGATTTCTGGGCGCCGTGGTGCGGTCCGTGCAAGGCAATAGGGCCGGTAATGGATGATCTTGCAAGCGCGTTTGGCGATAAGATGAAGTTTGCAAAATGCAATGTGGATGATAATCCTGTTACGCCCGGCAAATACGGAATCAGAGCGATTCCCACCCTTATCTTTTTCAAGGAGGGAAAGGAAGTCGAAACGATAACAGGCATGGTTGCAAAATCCAGACTGGAGGATTCCATAAACAAACTGCTCTGAAAACCGGGTTTTGAAAACCAGGTTTCCGATTTTAAGGAAAGTGACAATGGAAAGTGTTGATTATGATCTTGTTATCATCGGCGGCGGCCCTGCCGGTCTGACAGCCGGACTTTATGCGGCAAGGGCCAGGCTGAATGTCATTCTGATTGAAAAGATGGCACCCGGGGGACAGGTTCTGGTAACGGACTGGGTCGAAAATTATCCCGGATTTCCCGAAGGGATCACCGGGTTTGAACTGGTACAGAAAATGGCTGACCAGGCAAAACAGTTCGGTCTTGTTGTTGAAAGCAGCGAGGTGATCGCCTTACATGCGGACGGGCAGACAAAAGAAATCAAATTGCATGATAAAACCATTACAACCCGCGGTGTCATCATTGCCACAGGCGCTTCCCCCAAAAAGCTCGGGGTTCCCGGTGAAAAGAGTCTTTTCGGCAAAGGCGTATCCGTGTGCGCAACCTGTGACGGACCTTTTTACAGGGACAAGGTTGTCGCCGCGGTGGGCGGGGGAGATACCGCGGTACAGGAGAGCATATTTCTTACCAAATTTGCCAAAAAGGTTTATCTGATTCACCGAAGAGACGAACTCAGAGCAACCGGAATTCTGCGGGAACGCGCATTGGCCAATGACAAGATGGAGATTCTGTGGGATTCGGTCCTGACCGATATTGGAGGGGTGGCCAATGTTGAAAAGGTCACTGTGAAAAATGTGAAGAGCGGCGATACAAAAGAGATTGCTGCTGACGGATGCTTTATATGGGTAGGCATCCGTCCGAACGCCGATTTTCTGGGAGACGGTATCAACCGGGATGACTTCGGCTTTATTATAACAGACCCGAATATGGAAACTTCGGTTCCCGGCGTATTTGCGGCAGGTGATGTGCGAAGAACCCCTCTGCGGCAGATCGTCACTGCCGTGGGTGACGCTGCAATTGCCGCGTTTTCGGCAGAACATTATATTGAAAATCTGTAAATTTTATTAACTGGGGGAGGAAATGAAAAAAATACTCACGATATGCATGATTTCGCTGCTCTTTTGTTCAGGGTGTGCGTGGTTTCAGACGAAATCAGAAAAAACCGCGGAAGAACTTATCAGCGACGGAATGACCGCCTTTGAAAAGGGCAAATACAGAAAATCGCTTGAATCCTTTGAAAAACTGAAGGACTGGTATCCTTTCAGCAAATTTGCAATTCTTGCCGAGCTCAAGACCGCTGACGCTCATTTCCACCTGGGCGAATATCAGGAGGCGATCTTTGCGTATGAGGGATTTGAAAACCTTCACCCCCGTAATGAAGCGGTGCCTTATGTCATCTATCAGGTCGGCCTCTGTCATTTTGAGCAGATTGATAGCATAGACAGGGACCAGACAGCGGCTCAGAAAGCGCTGGACACATTCAACCGGCTGGTCAGACAATTTCCCGGAGACGATTATGCACGCAAGGCCCGGGAGCATATCGGAAAATGTAAGAAGAACCTTGCCGAGCATGAGTTCTATGTGGGAATTTTTTATTACAAGAGCAAACATTACAAAGCCGCTCTGAGTCGATTCCAGGCAATCCTTTCCGACTACCCTGACGCGCCGGTTCTTCAGGATGCCCAGCGATATGCTGGTCTGTGTGAAAAGGTGATTGAAGATTGAAATTGAAAATTGAAAATTGAAATTGAAAATTGAAAATTGAAATTGAAAATTGAAAATTGAAAATTGAAAATTGAAAATTGAAAATTGAAAATTGAAAATTGAAAATTGAAAATTGAAAATTGAAAATTGAAATTGAAATTGAAATTGAAATTGAAATTGAAATTGAAATTGAAATTGAAAATTGAAAATTGAAAATTGAAAATTGAAAATTGAAAATTGAAAATTGAAAATTGAAAATTGAAAATTGAAAATTGAAAGCGGGAAACCGCGGCAAAATATATGCCCGGAAACCAGGTTTTTTTTGAAAAAAAACCTGGTTTTTTAATGGCATCCTTCACAAAAGCCGAAAGCAGTTTGCACTTTTTCCGATCAGAGTTAAGACTTTAGGCTTAACCTTAACCCTTAACTCTTAACCTTAACACCCGGAAGTGACAAATATAAAGGATGTCGAATTTTACAATATTTTAAGGAGGAATTTCATGTCCAGAATCTGTGAAATATGCGGGAAAAAACCGCTGACAGGCAATAATGTCAGCCATGCCCATAATGTGAACAAACGTCGTTTTAATCCAAACCTTCAGCGAGTGCGGGCGGTTAATAAGGGGAGGGTGAAGAAAATGGTCGTCTGCACAAACTGTATAAAATCGGGTCGCGTTATCAAGGCGCCGTGACCCAAGGGTTAAGGGTTAAGGGTTCCTGTGTCCGGCACTGAGTCCTGACTCTCAGCCTAGTACAGCAACTTGGAAATACGTCCCCTCCTTTTCCGGGGCAATCGACTGAAATTATTAGGTTGAACCCGAACCGAACTCTTAAACGCAGAGACCCGCGGGGAACGGAAACGGGCGGAATCTCCCTGCGGAACTCCGCGTTCTCCGCGGCCTTCGCGTCTGAGTCTCAGAAAATCAGCTTTATTTTGGTCACACTCAAATGATTTTAAGAGGTCGAAAAAGTTAGGAAAGTTGAATCTGAAAAAATGGAACTATTGTTAGGGGAGTTGTATGAAAATTGTAATGAAGAAGATTGGGACTGTTATGGTGCTTCTCCTATCGAAGAAGCCATTATCCATAGAACAATCATGTTTGTAAAAAAAGTCTCTGATACTTTTTTGGGCAAACTGACAACAGATAATTTTTGTCCTAATCCTCATGGCACAATTACAATTGAATTTTCTTCGAGGAAGAAATATATTCAGGCCGAGATCGGTTTGACAAAAATAAATATCATCGGAGAATTAGGCGCAAATGAAGAATTTACTTGGGAAAATGTTGATCTTAGTACCCAAAACATGGTTGTTTTTGATAAAATCCTCAGTCTCGTATATTCTGATACATAGAATCTCTTAACGGTTTATCCGCTGAACCTTCATAATCCGCTTGACCTTTCTGAGGGATGCCAGAACTTGGTTCAGATGTTTTGTATCTCTGACAGCCACAGTAAAAAAACTGTCAACCATTTTATTTTCACGGATTTCGGAATTCACGTTCAGTATGTTCGCGCCGCTTTTGCTGATATTGGTGGCCAAGTCTGCCAGCAGGCCGACTCTGTCGTAAGAGATCACCCGGATATTTACGGGGTATGATTCTGTGACATCGAGATTCCATTCCACTTCAATCTGTCTTTCAGAATTTATTTTCAGGGCATTGACACAGGTGGTCTTATGCACGGTAACCCCGTGACCCCGTGTGATATAGCCTGTTATCGGATCGCCGGGAACTGGCTGGCAGCACTTGCCGAACCGGATCAGGATATCATCCACCCCCCTCACAATCACCCCTTCTTTCGGCTTTTTCTTTTTAACATGACCGATCAGCTTGTTAAGAATTGACCCAATTTTCTCTTCCGATTCCTCCTCCTCAGGTTTCGGCTCGAGTTTCCGTATGATCTGCAAAGGTGTGATTTTGCCGTAACCGACATTTGCAATCAGGTCATCCACCGTTTTGAGGCCGAAATATTCAAGCACCTTTTCCATCTCTTCCGATTTCACCAGCGCGTTATAATTCATCCGGTGCTTGCGAAACGCCTTTTCACACATTTCCCGGCCGAGACTGATGCTCCGTTCTTTATCCTGAGCCTTGATCCATTGCCTTATCCGGGTTCTGGCTTTTACCGTCCTGACAAATTTGAGCCAGTCCCTGCTCGGATGATGCCCCTTTGAAGTGATGACTTCAACAATATCCCCGGTTTCCAGCTCATATCTGAGAGGAACCATGCGGCCGTTCACCTTGGCGCTCGCACACTGATTCCCCACTTCCGAATGAATCATATAGGCAAAATCCACAGGTGTAGACCCTCTTACCAGGGATTTCACCTCTCCCCGGGGCGTAAACACATAAACTTCATCCGGGAAAAGATCAATGCGGACATTTTCCAGAAATTCATCCGGATCATTGGTGTTTTCCTGATTTTCAATCAGATTCTGAATCCAGGCGAATTTTTTGCTGACATTCTCATCAACGCGCTGCCCCTCTTTATATCCCCAGTGCGCGGCAATTCCGGATTTTGCGACATTATCCATTTCATGGGTCCGGATCTGGATCTCCACGCGCTCTCCGAAAGGTCCGATAACGGTGGTATGCAGGGACTGATACATATTCGGCTTGGGCCGGCCGATGTAATCCTTGAACTTGACGTCAATCGGTTTCCACAGGGCATGCAAAAGACCCAGCGATTCGTAACACCGGGGCTTTGTATCCAGAATGATTCTGAATGCGATAATGTCATAAAGATCCTCAAACTCCAGGTTCTGGCTTTTCATCTTCTGATAAATGCTGTAAAAATGCTTGTATCTGCCCATAGTCTCGCATTTCAGGCCTCCCTTCTCCATCTCTTTTTTAATCCGATTTCTGACCGTTTCAACATATTTTTCCCGTTCCGTCCTGTCTTTGTTAACCAGATTTCTGATCCTTGCATATTCATCAGGCCGCAGATGCATGAAAGAGGAGTCTTCGAGTTCCCTTTTTATCCAGTAAATCCCGAGACGGGAGGCAATCGGCGCGTAAAGGTCAAGGGTCTCCCGGGCAATTTTTTTCTTTTTGTCCGCCTTTCTATGATATTGCAATGTCCGCATATTGTGAAGCCGGTCAGCCAGCTTGATCAGGACTACCCGGATGTCATCCGCCATGGCAAGGAGCATCTTCCGAATATTCTCTGCCTCGCGAGCCTGCGCGGTGAAAGAAGGGAGTTTGCTCATTTTGGTGACTCCGGATACGATATGAGAGACTTCTTTGCCGAACATCTCGCTGATCTCTTCCGGAGTCGCGTGGGTGTCTTCGATCACATCATGCAGGAGGCCGGCCGCCACGCTGACCCCATCAAGATTCATATCTGCCAGAATGCCGGCCACCTCCAAGGGGTGGGACAGGTACGGTTCACCGGACAATCGCATCTGTCCATCGTGAACCCTGGCCGAATAAATATAAGATCGCTGCACCAGATCCACATCCGCATCCGGATTGTTCTCGAGGATTGTGTCAATTATGTCGGTGATACGAATCATTTTGATTGAAAATTGAAGATTGATGACAGAACTCAAAAACTCAAAAACTCAAAAACTCAAAAACTCAAAAACTCAAAAACTCAAAAACTCAAAACTCAAAAACTCAAAAACTCAAAAACTCAAAAACTCAAAAACTCAAAAACTCAAAAACTCAAAAACTCAAAAACTCAAAAACTCAAAAACTCAAAAACTCAAAAACTCAAAAACTCCTAATAGGCTTTTGCATATACAACCCGCGTGTTGCAGGATTTGCCGCAACAGATACATTCGCCCTCTTCGGCTTCACGGTCATCAAAAGGGATGCAACGGATTGTGACGCTGAGGTCATCCTTGATTTTGGACTCACACACACCTGACCCGCACCAGTGGGACAGGGAAAATCCTCCGTGAATTTCAGGCTTTTCCTGATTTTCAGGGGTGAAAAACTCATAAAATGCTTTATTCTCATCAATAATCATAGTATTGTTTTCCCTGAATGTCAAGGCCTGTTCAAAAAGTCCGCGCTGGATTTCGTCCAGAACATCGGTTATTTCCCCAACAAACTGATTTCGTTTGACAGATGCTTTATCCGTATGTTTTTTGTCCCGCCTTCCGACATACACGGAATTTTCAGCAATGTCCCTGGGGCCGATTTCGACGCGCAGGGGGATCCCTTTTTTGATCCAGTCCCATGCTCTTCCTCCCACATTGCGGTCATCGATTTCCACCCCGAGCCTGCGACCGCCATAAAATTTTTCCCTCAGTTCCTTAGCCAGACTTTCGGTGAATTCCATGACCTGGGTTTTGTGATCGGGTTTTTTGATAATCGGCATAAGAACCACATGAGCAGATGCCACCTTGGGGGGAAGGATGATCCCGTCATCATCTCCGTGCGTCATAATGAGCCCTCCGATCAGGCGGGTGGACGCGCCCCATGAGGTGGTCCAGGCATATTCCTCTGTTTCCTTGGCGGAGTGGAATTTGATTTCAGAAGCTTTGGCAAAGTTCTGACCCAAAAAATGGGAGGTGCCGGCCTGGAGTGCCTTCCTGTCCTGCATCATGGCTTCAATACACAGGGTATCCACCGCTCCCGGAAATCTTTCAGCCTCGCTCTTCGTTCCTTTGATAACCGGCATGGCCAGGTATTCTTCGGCAAGTTTTGCATACACGTCAAGCATCATCTGAGTTCGCTCAACCGCTTCTTTTTCGGTGGCATGGACGGTGTGGCCCTCCTGCCACAGAAATTCACTGGTTCTTAAAAATATCCGCGTCCGCATTTCCCATCGGACCACATTGGCCCACTGATTGATCAGCAGGGGAAGATCCCGGTAACTGCTGACCCATTTGGAGAAAGCGTCACCAATGATTGTTTCGGAAGTGGGCCGGACGACCAGCGGTTCGGTGAGTTTGCCTGCCGGCACAAGACCGCCGTCCTCCCCTTTTTCAAGCCTGTGATGGGTCACAACCGCGCATTCCTTTGCAAACCCCTCCACATGACCGGCCTCTTTTTCAAGAAAGCTCAGTGGAATGAAAAGAGGGAAATACGCGTTTTTGACCCCCGTATCTTTGAACATATCATCCAATTCACGCATGATATTTTCCCAGAGGGCATAGCCCCAGGGTTTTATCACCATACACCCTCTTACCGGGGAACGCTCTGCAAGATCCGAGGCTCTGACCACCTGCTGATACCATTCTGTATAATCTTCGGCCCTTGTGGGGGTGATTGCTGTTTTTGGTTTTTTTGCCATATCTCTGTTCCTTTTTATAAGTTTTAAGTTTTAAGGGTTAAGGGTTGTTAAGGGTTAGGGGTTAAGGGGTTAAGGGTTAAGGGGTTAAGGGTTTCCTCTGCGGTTTAAAAAAGTTTGATTAAGCTTAACCCTTAACCCTTTAACCCTTAACCCTTAAAACTTAACCCTTAACCCCTTACCCCTTAACCCTTACCCCTTAACCCTTAAAAGCCTTACCCCTTGGAAGGGTAAAACAAAACACACTCCCTTTCCCAATATCACTTGCCACCCGTATTTTTCCGCCGTTCTTTTCCACAAATTCTTTACACAAAAGCAGTCCCAGACCGGTACCCTGTTCCTGAGCCGTTCCTAGTGTCGAATATTTGATATCAATTCTGAAAAGTCTGTCCATATCCTCTTTGCTGATGCCGACACCGGTATCTGAAACCGAGATTTCCATAAAATCACCTG
Organism: Desulfobacterales bacterium HSG2; assembly: GCA_030378035.1. Taxonomy (GTDB): domain Bacteria; phylum Desulfobacterota; class Desulfobacteria; order Desulfobacterales; family 4be13; genus JAUCGI01. The sequence continues at coordinate 9,809 of JAUCGI010000064.1, read as the reverse complement.
TCGCTTTTGATGCGATTCTGACTTCTCCGCCCCCAGTTGTATATTTTAAAGCGTTTGACAGCAGATTCCTTATAATCACGGATGTCATGTCGGTGTCCGCGTAAGCAAAGGTGTTCGGCGTAATTTCACTGATTAAATGAATCTGCTTCTCTTCGGCGTTCTGTTTCAATAACGACATCGTATCACTCACAATTCCGTGTATATCTGTCTCTGCTGGCTTGCATATCACTCTTCCGGTCTGAGCCCGCGACCATTCCAACAAGTTTTCCAGCAAAGTGAACGCTTGTCTGGAAGCGTTATTGATCTCCCCGAGAAAAGCTTTTATCTTATCTTTTTCCAGTTCTTCAAAGTACCGAACTAAAAAATCCGAGCCGCTGATCAGCGCGTTAAACGGGTTTTTCAGATCATGGGCAATGATAGAAAAAAATTTGTCTTTGGTTGCATTCAGTTCCTGAAGTTTCTGTCTGGCCTCTCTTAATTCCAAATGGGTTTTAACCCTTGCCAGCAATTCAGAGTCGTTAAACGGCTTGGTCACATAATCCACCGCGCCGAGTTCAAATCCTTTTAAAATACTTTCCGCATCTGTTTTTGCCGTTAAAAAAATGACAGGTATCTCTTTTGTTTTCGGGTTCTGTTTCAGCTTTTCACAAACCTCGTATCCGTCCATCTCCCGCATCATAATATCTAAGAGAATCAAATCAAAAGGGGTGGTTTCCGTATGTGTAAGCGCGGCGTCACCGCTCCGGGCAAACGCCATCCGATACCCTTCTTTCTGCAAAATATTCGCGACCATCTGAATATTTGCAGGAGCATCGTCAACAATCAGAATGTTAAAACTTTTATCATCAGAGTTCATCAAATTTCTTTCCGAGAGAATATTATTAGTAGATCAAAAAGTTTTGCAACCGGTGGATTCCGGCTGAAACCGTCTTCCGATTTCCCCGAAACGACACCCGTCGGCATGTCATTCCGAAGAAGATTGAAAACGGATATTTTTAATTTAACCCGGAATTCACTATTCAGAGGCTCCAACCCGTCATTTCTGATCTGGAATCCGCCCCGCGTTATTTTGCTCCTGCAATATGCGATCAGGCCGAAGATGTCTCAATAGCTTAATCTTGCTCTTGCTCTTGATTCGGATGGACGCGGGCAAGATTAAGAGCAAGAAAAATGGGAAAGTTTCCGCCTCACCGGAACGGTCCGGATGGGATTGCAAATCCCGTCCGGCTCGGGAGAAATTCCTTAAGTTTACACTTTCAATAGTTCGGACAGTTTTTGTGAAAAGCCCATCGGACCGCTGTTCCGGGAACGGGACAGCGCGGACTTCCCGAAACCGGGGATGCCCGTTTTGCGGGGCGTGTCGGCGGTCCCTCCCGACATCATAAAAAATTGTCCGAAGTATTGACTTTCAGATCAAATACAAAATCAACCATTTGCCCATGGTCGTTTGAAACGGTTTGAGATCAATATCTTCCCCATGGTGATTTGAAACTACCACGGGATGCGACTTCCCACCGTGGGGATTTGAAAATCACCAGTTTCAGACCAAACTTCCTGACTATCACAAAAAATATATGCTGACAAGCTTTTTCTCTATATATTTTACAATTACCAGATTTATTCTGTCCGTGTCAGACAGGGCTTCCAAAGTTCCTGAAACTTCGGAAATCTGGGGATAAATGTCAGAGACCGAAAAATAATTTTTTGCACATCCGTCGAAGTTTCCAAAACGATTGACTGAAATATGTGAAATAATTTGTTCAGTCCAGACTTCCGAAGTTTCAAAAGTCGGCTTGACAGACTTGACAGACCGTTTAATATGAATTAAATAAAAAGTTTTTGAAGCTGGAGGATGTTCAATTAAAGAAATGAAAACTCAGAAGGGCATCCTTCACAGAAGTCCAAAAGTAGTTTGCACTTTTGGTGATATGGTTTCACCTCTCGCAGAGGCGCAAAGACGCTGGGGAAACAAAAACTTTGCGTCCTTTGTTGTGGAAATAAAAGTGTAAACTGGGCAATGAAGGATGCCCTCAGAAGGCAAATATTCCGGTCGTCGATGACAATATCATAAAATTTTTTCTGATTATAACGGGTTTAGGGGAACCCTGTGAACGTGCCCGTAAACTTGAACTTGAACTTGAACTTGGACTTAAACTTGAACGTGAGAACCTGGACTTGAACGTGAACGTGAATCCCGACGTGAACATTCATGTCTGAGTTCACGTTCACGTTCACGTTCACGTTCACGTTTAAGGCTCCCCTAAATCCGCTATAATCAGATTTTTTTGTACATACATAGGGTATAAACCAATGCCAAAACAATCTGAAAAAGTTCAAACCCTTTCCCTTAAGCAATTTACGGCGTTTGAAGAAGTCACATTTGATTTTTCGCCGGGCATCAATGTTCTTATCGGAGCAAACGGGACTGGCAAATCTCATGTGATGAAGATAATTTACAGCCTGCTGAAAGCGGCTGAATCGCTCCATGAATATAAAAGTGCAATCGAACTTTCTCCGAAACTTCGCGGTGTTTTCAGATTAAACACAACAGACAATCTCATACGTTTTGTTGTCCGGGATAATCCTGTGCATAAGAATACGGTTGTCCTGGATTATGGGAACATAAAACTTAATCTTTCAATTCGGAGAGGATCGGATGGAAAGGTTAAAAGTGCGATTAAACATAATGTTAATGTCACAGATGTTCCCACACCTCCCTCATTAATATATCTGCCCGCACAGGAGTTCCTCTCAATCAACGAAGGTTTCATCTCAGCTTATAACAGACGTGAATTACCTTATGATGAGACTTATTATGATCTCGCCCTGGCCCTGAATGCTCTGCCTTTACGCGGCGATGAACTTGTTGAAATTCAGGAAGCAGTCACATTTCTGCGAAAAATACTTACAGGTGAAGGTGAAGATAAAGAGCAAGACAGAGAGCAGAAAGAGGTGCTTACTCGGCAGAATGACCGATTTCTCTTCCATCTGCCGGAGGGCGATCTGGATGTGCATCTTGTTGCTGAGGGATATCGCAAGATCGCAACATTATACTATCTTCTGAAAAACGGATCTCTCGCCAAAGACAGCATTTTGTTCTGGGACGAACCTGAGGCGAATCTGAATCCCAAACTCATTGTGGAAGTGGGGAAGGTATTGCAAACGCTTGCTCGTGCGGGTATGCAGATATTCGTCGCCACCCATGATTATCTGCTCAGTCACAGACTCTCACTATTAGCCGAATACCCTTCTGACAAGAGCGCGGATATCAGATTTTTTGCCCTGCACAGACCAGACAGGGTTTCGGGTGTTTTAGTCGAATCCGGACAGACTTTGGCGGATATAGAGCACAATCCTATCTTGGAGGAGTTTGCCGCCCATTATGACTATGAAACCTCTCTTTTTCACAACTCCTGACAGGTTACCCTTAACTCTTAACTCTTAACCCTTAACCCTCGACTTGATCTCTTCAACTATTTCCGGATATGAATTCAATGTGGATTCAATCTTTTCAACATCAAAATGTCCCACATGAATCGTCAGATCAGTACCAAAATTTTCAAGTATTTTCAATGAATATTTTTCACCGAGCGCTTTTATCTGCTCACCGAAATCCCCAATTTCACAAAAAGATTCATTTCGTCGGGCAGAATCCCATGTTTCCATACCCTCATTTTCCAAATAGCTAACAATTTCAGGCAGTTTGTCAATAACATCCGCCGATATTCTTTTGATATCCTTTGTTTCCGGCTTTTCATATCCTGTTTTCTTTTTTTCGGAATATTGAAGAAAGCGTGATATTTCCTTAAACAAATCATATTTTTGGACAGGTTTTGCCAGATAACCGTCAAATCCGCTGTTTATGACTTTTTTTCGGTCTTTCTTCATGGCGGAAGCAGTCAGAGCGATGATAGGTATGTTATTGTTTTCCTTAATCTGTCTTGTCGCCTTATATCCGTCCATCACCGGCATTCTGATGTCCATCAGAATAAGATCTGGCTTGTGCTGTTCGGCAAACAATACGGCCTGGTGCCCGTTTTCAGCTTCTATGACACGAATGTTCGTATTCCGAAAAAATGCTTTCACCAGCAGACGGTTTATTTCAACATCGTCCGCTGTCAGGATGGTTGCTTCGTCAAATATGATATTTTCACAATCGGCCGGTTTTCCGGTTTCAGATTTATAATCGGCCTCGGCAACAGACACATCATGCAGAGTTATTTCAAATACGCTCCCCTTGTTCACCTCGCTTCTGAGGGAAATGGTTCCCTTCATCATTTCAAGGAGCCGTTTCGTTATTGCCAGTCCCAGACCGGTTCCGCCGTATTTTCTGGTGGTCTGACCATCCTGCTGCTTGAATGCTTCAAATATCTCTTTCTGTGATTTCAAAGGAACACCAATGCCCGTATCTTCCACAGTGACTGTCAGATCAATCTTGCCCGGGTCGCTGTGAGTACGGATATTCCGGGCAGAAACTCTGATTTGCCCGCTTTCCGTAAATTTTACGGCATTGCCGATCAGATTGAAAAGGATCTGTCTCAGCCGCGCCTCATCCAAAAACAAATTTTCAGGAACATTTTCAGAAACGTCTATAATGAAATCAATCCCTTTCTGAAAGGTTTTCAAAGAAAAAATATGTTTTATCTCATCAAAAATGACCTGAGGATTGACCGGTTCATACTGAATCTCCATCTTTCCGGCTTCGATTTTGGAAAGATCGAGGATATCGTTAATGAGCGTCAGCAGATTTCTGCCTCCGGATTGGATGGCTTCAAGATAGGTTTTCTCTTTCTCATCGGTCATAAGCGAATGAAGCAGATCGGTAAAACCGAGGATGGCGTTCATCGGCGTGCGGATTTCATGGCTCATATTGGCAAGGAATTCGCTCTTGGCCCGATTGGCCGATTCCGCGGCTTCCTTGGCGCTTCGCAATTCATCTTCCATCCGCTTTCGCTCGCTGATATCCCGCGCCGACGCAATGAGCAGGCACTTGTGCTCGGAGTCGAGCGAGCGTAAAAAAACTTCGACGGGAAACTTCGAACCATCCTTCCGCCGGTGCATGGTTTCAATAACGCCATGTTCAACATGACCATTAACAACCGTATCGAATACAGAAGCCAGCATCTCCCGGGTGTAAGAGGGTTTAATATCCTGCGGTCCCATGGAAAGCAGCTCATCCCGTGAATATCCGAGCCTCTCACAGGCCATGTTGTTTGTATCAACAAATCGCATCTTGATTTGATCAATCAGGAAAATAGCATCCGCCGAGCTGTCAAGCGCGGCCCGGAAACGCCTCAGATTCTCCTCTGCCTTTCTGCGTTCGGCCCAGGTTCGGATCACCATGATTCCGTACATGAGATCGGCACCCAGATCTTCAAGCAGACTCACCTCATCATCATCAAAAGCCTCCGGCTGTTTCGCATAAATGTTCATCGCGGCGACGACTTCATCCTCCAGCATCAGAGGAATGGCAACGGATGAAGCATACCCGCGCTGAGTGGCCTGTGAAACCCAGGGGGCATATTCAGGGTCTGTCGTAATGTTTCTGGCAAACTGGGGTTTGCCGGTACGAATGGCCCTGCCCGTAGGCCCTCTGCCGAACTCGTTATCTCCCCAGCTAATGGTCACAGATTCCAAATATCCGTCCTCATATCCGAACTGGGCTGCCGGACGGACCGTTTTTTCCGCATCATGCTCGGCAAATCCGATCCAGATCAGGCGATACCCCACGACCTGCACAAGCGTTCTGCATATATCATCAAGGAGCGATTTCTCATCTCTGGCGCGGATCAGAACCCGTCGGCATTCAATCAGCGCATTGAGGTACAGGTTCGCTTTTTGCAGAGCCGCCTGGGCCTGCCTACGCTCCTCAATATCACGAAAGATACTCAGCATGACAGCCCCCCTGCCTTTGATATCAATCCTCCGCCTTCTTATTTCAACTGTCCGGATGGTATGATCCGAACGGAGGACGGGGATTTCTACAGGCGGTTGTTCTTCTGATTCATATTTCAGAGGGTGATCAAAGAATGTCAGATTTGCAATCGATTCCATTGAAGGGGGATGAAGCTGAGACTGGTGAAGTCCGATGATCCTTTCACGGGGCTTCATCAGCAATTCCGATGCTGCCCGGTTCACGTCAAGAATTTCTCCGGACTCGGGATCAGTAAGAAACATGGCATCCGGAGCAAATTCAAAGAGATCCCGGAAACGCTTTTCACTCTCCTTCATCGCATTCTCGGCCAGCTTCCGCTTGGTGTTGTCTTGCGCTGTTCCGATCATTCGAACCGGTTTTCCGTCATCATCCAGCGCAAAAGAACCTTTGGCCCATATATATCGGACAGTCCTGTCCGACCGGATGATTCTGTATTCCAGATGGTGGATATTTTCTCTCTTTTTTATAATATCCTGCATGATTTTCAGCAAATTCTCTTTATCTTCAGGGTGAACCACTTTCATCACCGTTTCCGGATTCCCGTCAAATTTCTCCGGAGGTATTCCGAACACCCGATGCATTCCGGCAGACCATTTCGCGGTGTTGGTTCTCAGGTCCCAGTCCCAGCAGCCGAACCGGGCCACCTCCTCAGCCTGTTCCAGCAACTCCCGGCTTGCCCGCAACTCTTCTTCGGCCCGCTTGCGCTCATTGATCTCTTTTGCCAATGATCGGTTCCAGATAATCGTCCATGTCAGAATAAAACTCAGAACGCCTGCTGTCAGGAGAATCCAATGCCAGGCCGCATCCCAGGCCGCCCCCTTTTCATATCGGAGCGGCATACATTTCCGGCGGATATTTTTATGCTCCCTGTGGGTAATCGTGGAAAGGGCTTTGTTGAGGATGCCTGTCAGTTCGGGCCAGTCGCTGCGAACAGCAAACTTTATTTCTTTGTTGCCAATCTCTGCGGGCGCGGCAATTTTGAGATTCAGAATATCATGCTTCTGAATCAGATAAGCGGCCACAGTCAGGCTGCTGATAAAAGCGTCCGCTTTGCCGGAGGAAACCGCTCTGAGACATTCCAGCGCGTCGGGCAGGGGATAGACTTCGATTCCGGGATAGTCCTGCAACAAACGGGTGTGAACCTTAATCACTGCCACCTTCTTCCCGCTTAAACTCTCGATGCCTCTGATGAACGGGGTGTCCACCCGATTGACGATGACGAAAGAGACAGAGAAAAAAGGCCGTGTGAAATTCATATATGCCTTCTGTTCGGAAGTTTCATGCCCGCAGAACAGATCAATCTCCCGAGTCTTTGCTTTTGCGGAGACGTCCGACCGCTTCAGGAACTCCGGCTTAACAGAGAGACCAGTTCGTTTGCTGATAATACGGATGTAATCCGCAAACATGCCTTCATAAGTTCCGCCCTTTGCCCTGTAATTTGCCATATGAACAAACGGCGGGAACGCCGGATCAAGTCCGATCCGGATGGTTCTGCGCTGGTTCAGCCATGCCTCCTCTGCCGCGGTGAGGCGTATCTCTTTGGCATGGTCTCTGTAGTAACGCTTGTCAGGATCGGGTATCCAGCGGCTTTCAATCTCAGCCAGTTCCTGATTTGATATGGCGTCCAGCCCCTTATCCACCAAAGTGAGCAGTTCTTTCTCCCCCTTTATGACACCTCCGCCGAGTTTTCTTGTGAAAATAACTTCACCGATGCTCTCAAAATTCCCTGACAGACCGAAACGGGTCAGGCGGGCCTGTGTCAACTGCGGTATGCTCAGGAAGGCCTGAACTTCGCCGTTCTTCGCGGCAAATATCATCTCTTCCGAATATTTGAAAGTAACAATAGTGATGTCCGGATACTGCTTACGCAGATATCTTTCCTGATGTGTGCCCTGAACAACACCTACTTTTTGCCCCGCGAGATCATCCAAGCCGGAAATTCTTTCCTTTTTTATCAGGGAAAAAACGCCGATCCCGAGTTCATAATGGGGCTGAGAAAAACTGATCCATTTTTTCCGGTCATCCGTGAGGAACAGTCCGGAATGGATATCCGCTTCACCGCTCCTGATGTTCGCAAGGGTCTCTTTCCAACTGGCGGGACGAAATTCGATTTTTCGCCCTGTCTTTTCGGCCCAGATCCGCCATATATCAACAAACATGCCCGCGGGTTCTCCTTCGGCATTCAGAAATGTGAACGGAGCGGAATCCCTTGGCATCGTGATAATCAGCGTGTCTTTTGTCCTGACTGTGGATTCACTCAGCCACTTTCGCTCAATTGCCGCATGTTCATTTGCCGTAATTATCGCCATTCCTCCATTGACCGTCTCTGCAAGTTCGGTGTCTCCTTCTCTGACCGCGGCGAAAAACGGTCGGCTGTACAAGGCCCGGGCGGAGTGAACGCGGAACATGCCGAGCAGTCCGCGTGCTTTTAACGACCAGAGCGTATTCTCAACGGATCGGATGAAAACCCGTATTTCTTTTCTTTCTGCTGCATCTAACAGATCGGGAAATGTCAGATAGGTTGACAGCGCGGCACCGGGCAGATGTTTCCGAACGTAGTCTTCATTATATGAATCTTTTATCACACCGATTTTAAAACCGGCAAGATCATCAAGGTTTTTCAGTCCGAAAATGTTGTTGTGGAAGAAAAAACTGACATGCGTATGGGCGATCAGAGCGGCGTAGTCGAGCCATGTATCCCGCTCCTCGGTATAAATTAGACCGCCATGAACATCAGCCCTGCCGTCGCGTATCATGTCAAGGGCCTCCCTCCGCGGGCCGGGCATGAATCTGACCCTGATACCTGTTTTCTCCGACCAGAGACGCCACAGATCGATACCGATTCCGCTCATGCCGCCGTTTTCGTCAATGAAGAAGAACGGAGGAGAGTCTTCCGGGCAGGTTATGGAAATCTCACTGAGTCGTTCAGACGCCGCGTTCGCCTGCTGAGGCGGATTGAACGGGGCTTCTGTTACACTCAGCAACAGAATGGATAATAAGAGGATTGCTTTTAGTTTCATTTGTTTCTTTGGGCTACCCACCTAAGCCGGGACACTTCTTGTTCCCAAACCCGGGTTTGGGAACAAGAAGTGTCCCGGCCTAGGTGGGTAGCCTTTCTTTGTTATGGTAAGTAATTTCCTCGTGGTGATTTGAAAATCACCACGGGTTTCAGACCAAACACAAAATCGGCCATTTGCCCGTGGTCGTTTGAAACGACCACGGGCTTGAGATTAATATCTTCCCGTGGTGATTTGAAATCACCACGGGTGCGACTTCCCACCGTGGTGATTTGAGAATCACCACGGGTGCGACTTCCCACCGTGATCTGAAACCGCCACGGATGCGACTTCCCACCGTGATCTGAAACCGCCACGGATGCGACTTCACCCGTGGTGATTTGAAATCACCACGGGTGCGACTTCCCACCGTGGTGATCTGAAACCGCCACGGGTGCGACTTCACCCGTGGTGATCTGAAATCACCACGGGTGCGACTTCCCACCGTGATCTGAAACCGCCACGGATGCGACTTCACCCGTGGTGATTTGAAATCGGGAACATTTGGGGGCGGGAACATTTGGGAGGCGGACCTGGAAAACTCACTGAATTTAAAAGAAAACCGCTCCGAAAAAGAACTTTTTCAAACATCTCAGGCATTATTTTCATATCCTGATAATCCTTTAATAAAATCTGCTATTTTCTCCATCAGTTCATCAAAAGGATACCCGTCACAAACCTCCTCTCGCACCAGATAAGTAGATGATCAATAATTTTGTACCATTTTTAGCCTTGACTTTATAAATATAAATGGTATACTTCTGGAATAACAAAAAGGAGGTTTCCGATTATGAAATATGTCTCCGGTCTTGACGAGG
>JAUCGI010000284.1 GCA_030378035.1 Desulfobacterales bacterium HSG2 | reverse complement strand
TGATGGTTGCTGGATACTTGATGCTGGATACTGGAAGCTGGGTGCTGGGTGCGTGGTCGAGTATCAAGTATCAGGCATCCAGCATCAAGCATCAAGCAGCCAGCATCAAGCATCAAACATCCAGCATCAAGCATCAAGCATCGAGCATCAAGCATCAAGCATCCAGCATCAAGCATGTATCCATCCCCCCCCGAGGACCTCCTCTCCCCTGTAAAAAACAGCCCCTTGTCCCGGGGTTATGGCTGACTGCGGGGTTTCAAATCTGACAACTGCCAAATTATTGTCAATGGGAAACAGGGTGGAGGGTGCTGCTTTGTGACGGTGTCTCAGACGGGTATGAACTTTGATCGGGGAGGCCGGCTTCCTGGCGATCCAGTTTATTCCCGCAACCCTGCATTCTGAAGAGAGCAGATCTTTTTTAAACCCGACTACCAGGCGGTTCTGTTCCGTGTCGATGCGGGTCACATAATACGGCTCGGAAGCAGGGCAGTTGATGCCTCGGCGCTGTCCGATGGTAAAGAGATGGAGGCCTTTGTGCTCTCCCAGAATCCTGCCGTTCACATCCTGAATCGGTCCCGGCTTTGGCGCAAGTTCCTGATGCCGGGCAAGGAACTCACCATAACTGCATCCTTTTATAAAGCATACATCCTGGCTTTCTTCTTTAACTTCTGGGTGAAGCCCTTTTTTCGCGGCCAGTTTTCTGACCTCTGACTTTGTCATGTTTCCCAGAGGAAAACATGCGGCGGTTAGTTGTTCCTGTGACAAAAATGCAAGAAAATAAGACTGGTCCTTTTCAGGGTCAATCCCCCTGAGGAGATGGCATCTGCCGCTGTCATCTTTTGTTACGCGGGCATAATGTCCGGTGGCAAGTCGGGAAGCGCCTGATTCACGCGCAGCGGCAAGGATTGTTCCGAATTTTATGGACGGATTGCACACCAGGCACGGGTTCGGGGTCCGGCCGGCTTGGTAGGTTTGTGTGAAATAATCAACAACTTCTGATCGGAATTCTGTGCTGCAATCCCTGACTTTTACTGATATGCCGATCTGATCTGCAATGTTTCTGATCTGATACGGATCGCCTGATTCATAGCCGGTGAGAAAATGGATCCCAAAAACCTTGTGTCCCTGTTTTTTCAGCAGATATGCTGATACTAGAGAATCAATACCGCCGCTGATGGCAATGGCTGTTATTTGTCCGTTGTCCGTTGTCATTTGTCATTTGTCCGTTGTCCGTTGTCATTTGTCCGTTGCAGTATCACAGATAGATAACGATTTCAAACTGTCAGGAAACCGCAGAGATCGCGGAGAAGCCGCGGAGATTCGGGCGGGACTCCGCGGTCAGAAAACGGGTTCGGACCGTCAGGATTATTTAATCAGAAAAAGGCATGATCTGTCGGACGCACCTTCATTGACTTGGTCGGACAGGCACGCACACAGAGTTCGCAGATGCTGCATTTTTTCTGGTCAAACTCAACAAACATTTCCGGTCGGCGTATGGAAAGGGCGCCGGTGGGACAGACCGCGGTGCATGCGCCGCAATGGACGCATATATCCTCCTTCCGTTTAACCTCGTGTTCTGCATTCTTGACATAGACTCCCTGATCTTTGAGATACTGCACCCCTTGTCTGAAATTCTTCCTGGTTCCGTAAAGCTCGAGGACCATGATCCCCTCTTTTCTGGGAAAGATGGTGGCATTGAGTATATTAAAGGTAAGATCATACTCTCTGACCAAGTCGCAGACAATTGGTTTATGGACGACAGATTTTGAAAAGTGAAGAATAAGTATTTTTGAATACACGATAAAGTCCCCAAGTAATATGAATTAGG
>JAUCGI010000283.1 GCA_030378035.1 Desulfobacterales bacterium HSG2 | reverse complement strand
TTTTAAAATTATTTGATATGGCAAAACCGAGTTTCCACAGAAACGCTGTCTGTGACGCGTCTGGCAAAAACCCGGTTCTCATAAAGTTTCTACTTGTTTTTCTGTAATGCGGACAATCTTTCCTTCGCATTTCGGGCGTATTCGCTTTCAGGATATTTTTCCACAATCTCCTGATACAACTGTTTCGCATGTTCCGGGTTATTCTGCAACTCCTCCAGTTTTGCGGTTTCAAACAACTCACCGGCCTTGTCTCCCGGACAGCCTGAAAGAGCCAGTGCCATAATTATCATTAAAACCAGAATTGTCTGTTTCATAAATCCTCTCATATCCGATCATCATCATGCCCGGGTCGGACATGACAGCGAATTCCGGGGATGAAACGGACATGTCCGTTTCATCCTCCCATCCGCTGTCATATTCCCGGGCCTTCCCAAAATCCGTTATAATCAGCTTAAACTTAATAGTTTTCCAGCAAATCGCAAAGCAGGCGTACCCCGAAGCCTGTTCCGCCTGCGCCGCAGTATGCGTTTTCTTTTTTGGAGCGAGAAGGCCCGGCGATATCGATGTGCGCCCATCGGGTATCCCCTGCAAATTCTGAGAGAAACAGGGCGGCAGTGATTGCTCCGCCTCCGTCCAAGTCGGCGATATTATTCATATCGGCGATCTCGCTCTTGAGCGATTCCTTATAATCCTCAGGCAGAGGGAGACGCCAGCAGCGTTCATGGGTCTTTTCGCCGGATTTGACAATCGCTTCCGCCAGTTTGTCATCCTTTGAGAACACGCCTGCAATCTTATCGCCCAGCGCCACAACACATGCGCCAGTCAGCGTCGCCATATCAATGAGAGTCTGGGGTTTGTACGTCTTAACAGCATACGACATGGCATCAATCAGTATCATCCTGCCCTCGGCGTCGGTGTTGCCGATTTCAACTGTTTTCCCATGATGGGTTTTGATGATATCCCCGGGACGGTAAGCAGTGCCTGACGGCATATTTTCAACAAGCGGCAGAATGCCGATGACGTTGACTTTCGGTTTCAGCTTTGCAATGCTGATCAGTGTTCCCGCAACCGCGGCGGCACCGGCCATATCTGTTTTCATATCTCTTGATCCTCCGCCGGCCTTTATATTGATGCCGCCTGAGTCAAAAGTGACCCCCTTGCCCACAAGGGCAACGGTTTTTCTGGCACCTTTCGGCTTATACTCCAGAACAACCATGCAGGGGAGGTTCTCGCTGCCCGAGGCCACTGCCAGTATCGCGCCGAATTTGTTCTTTTTCAGTTCCTTCTCATCAAACATCTTGACCTTGAGCCCTTCTTTTTTTGCGATCGCTGTAACGGACTTGGCTAACTGCACGGGGCTTTTTTCATTGGAAGGCGTGGAGACCCATTCCCTTGCAAGGATTGTTCCCTCACAAAGAGCGGATACCTTTGCCGGCAGCTTACCGAATTTCTTTGCCATCTCAGATGATACAAAGAAGTTGATATGCTTCAGAGGCTTGTGCTTTTTCTCCTCTTTGTATTTGTCAAACAGATGGTTTCCGAGGAAACCTCCTTCCATCATAGCCTCAAGAATATCCGTCATTTCCTGTCCGATTTTTTTCGCAGACGGGACAGCGATCAGGACCTCGGGAAAATCCTTGTTAATACATTTTTTCACGATCTTGCCGGACATGGCGCGAAGCGCTTCATTATCCACTTTTTCAAGCTTTCCAAGCCCTGAAAAGATGACCCGCTTCGCATTCACCTGATCCGGGTTGTAAAATATTATTTCGTCATCTTTTTCACCTTTGAACGCTTTGGTCTCCTTTGCCTTTCTGATCATAGAGTTGATCGTCTGATTATCATGTATCACCTTATCTTCACACACAGGGATAACCAGTGTTTCAATTTTTC
>JAUCGI010000009.1 GCA_030378035.1 Desulfobacterales bacterium HSG2 | reverse complement strand
AAGTTTTAACTTTTAACCTTAATAAATATAAGGAGGGAGAGACTATGAAAAAACTTTTTGTCAAACTGGTTATTATACTGGTGGTACTCATGCTTCTGCCGGTAGGCGACGCTTTGTGTGGAAAGAAAAAGAAGCGTTCGTCAGATGCATGGAGAAGTCCGGAAAGTCGTATGATATCAAAAGCTGTGGGGGAAAGATGGTGGGTTTTTGGAAAGATCAAAGGGAATCACAATGTGATAACGATCGTGCTTGAGTCTTTATGGGATTCCGAGCCACTGTTGGATACCTCCACAAACAAGTTCGGATATTATGCGTTCTCCGATGTGGGGCAGGGGAATCCGTCCGACTACAAACTGGTCATCTATTCCGGGGACAGGGAAGTGAAGCGGGTCAGCCTGAAAGGTATCCGAAAGGGCAGGCGGGTGCCTGACATTAAATTGTGGTAACTCGATGGCATCCGACCACTGAACCGGGGGAGTGCCGAAATGAAATTTCGGCACTGCCCAAGCCCGCGGCCATGTGCTAAAATTTCATTTCAGCACTCCTCCCAGAACAACAGACAACGGACAACGGACAACGGACAACGGTGTCGATGTCCGCTGTCCAGAACAACAGACAACGGACAACAGACAACGGACAGACCAACTATTCATCTTTTCGGTTAAGAAAATGGCCGAACTTTCTATCCTCGGTCAGTATGTCGACCATGATCCATTTCTTAAAAAAGCCCAAAGCCGTTTTGCTGGGTTCGGAATCCTCTTTTTTGAACTCCTCATAAGATTCTGACATCTCCTTGATAATATCGTCATGCTTCTGTCGGTGGTTTTCATATTCCGTGAAATTATGCGTTTTCATCAGCGCCTCCTCTTTGTCAAGATGAGACTCGATAGAGCGGATCAGCACCTTCAGCCCATAAGCGATATCCGACTTTTTCTCGCCGGACTCAATCGATTTGCAAAGGCTGTTTGCCCTTTCAAATATCTCCTGGTGCTGCTCATCGATATCCGGGATATTGACATTGTACTCATCCCGCCAGTAAAAAGGAGGCATACCGCTCAACTCCGGCTTCAGTACCAACTTCATCCGTCTTTGAAAGGTTTCAAAGAGCTTCCAGCGAATCACAGGGATATCAAGAAGCACATCCCCCGGAATCTCATACACCTCAGTCGGTTCGACCGCGCGAACCTGAAACAGGCTGGTTGTCCCGAAAAGAACACATTCCTCCCCGAAGAAATGACCCGTTGTCAGCATTTCGAAGACATCCTCATCATCCATATACCGTTGCAGTTTTCCCCGTTTGACCAGAAATATTGACGAGTGAATATCCTGGGGAAAGGTCTGTCCCGAAGCGTAACAGCGGAAGCGCATGGCCTGGGCAAGCTTGTTCTGGATCGGGTAGGAGACCACCTCCCCGAACAGCCAAGTCTTTTGCAGAAATTCCCGGTTATCCTGAAGACGCCTGATATCAGCGTACAGTCTGTTCTGTTTCACAAATTTGAAATACAGGGTCCTGGGTAACCGCAGCGCCTGCACAAAGTTCGTGGCCCGATAGGTTCCCATTGACGGGACTCTGTACAACCCGGACATTTCTCCGATCAGGGCGCCCGCGGACAGGATGTTGTGAACGCCCAAGTCGGATTGAATGAATTCAACATTCCCCGTCAGTATCAGAAAAACTTTTTCATTGATGACGCCCCCCTTTAAAAGGATAGACTCGGGATTGAACGTGTCCAGGGGATTATTCAATAAAATTCTTAACTGATGAATCGGCGCGGAAGGGAAGTAGGACTTCAGAAACTCAAGCGCGTACAGATGCAGATAATTCTGAGAGGTCGGAATCAGAATATCCACCATTCCGAAGGGCGCGCCCGAACCGATCTCTTTCTGTTTGTTGGTCAGAGGCGAGGACGTATGCGACAGAATGATCGTCTCCGAAGGATCATCCTTGAAATCCTCCGCGTCACCGTGGATCATCCCGCCCCCCACATCAAGCTTTTTGATATGCACTTTGGTCAGATAGTCTTTTTTCACCCGGTCAAAATATTCCTGGGAGATGCCGATTTCCGAGTCATCCTCCGTGATCATCCCCGTGAGGACATTCAGAGCGACAATATCCGCAAAATGCGCATACGCCCGATATCCGTCTTCCCACAACGTCCGAAAAATAAAGATGCTGGTCTCCACAGGATGGGGTGAAAAGATCGGACGAACCTCCAACCCGTTAATATCGTTCCAGGTGTCAAAATCCAGATCATGCACCTCAAAGTAATCGAACAGATTCTTCTCCTCTATGGACATCAGCGCGGACAATTTTTTGGAGACCGAGGCCCGAACCAGCGGCGTGGCGTAATATTTGATCCGATGATCGGCCCGCATGAGCGTTGTGAAACCGGCAAAATGGTCGTCATGCGCGTGGGTGTGGAATATCCCCTCGATCTCATTCACACCAATTCCCAGAGCCATAAGGCTGTATAAAACATTCGGCCCCGCGTCGATCAGGTATACCTTCCCCTGGAACATTAAAATACTGGACATGCAGGGACGATTGACATTCCATCCGTCTCCCGCAGCCGGACAATCTTTTTCGTTGTGATCTGAAAGTCATAGACNTTTGCCAATAACGTACCTGAATCACCGCAAAGTATTCCCGATTGATATGATGAAAACCCAGCGTATAGGGCGCTCCGTAACTTTCATGGTGAGCCAGGTTCAGGTCAACGGTGACGATTTCTCCCTCGTATTGAAATTCGAACACATTCAGACGGATGCGGCGGATAAAGACACCGTTTCTGATTTCAACCGGCTCGCTTCCGACGATCCGGGTGTCCAAAAGCTCATCTGCCGGCCGGATGCTTCCGAAGGCAAATTTCAGTTTGAGACGCATCATTTCATGCGCTGTCTCCTTATCTATGCTGGCACTGATGATCTCGTCCTCGGAGATCAGTCCGTAATTGCCCCGGTAAATGTACTGCATCTGTGCTTCCACCTGCTCCGCCAAGCCGATAAGCATCGGTTTGACCCCCGTATTGCCGGGATGGTTCGGCAGAATCATCCCCTGCTTGTAAAGCATCTGGAGTACGGGGAACTCCGCAAGATTGGCAAAACTTCCGTTCTGTACCAGCACATCCGAAAGCAATACCGCATTGGGGCCGGTCTCAAAAACGACTCCGTTCTGTTCTTTGGTGACAATCAGTCCCCGTTTCATCAGATGCTTCACACTGTCTGCCGGGCAGCCGCACAATATATGAAGTTGAGCATCCGGAATATCTATCAGACACACACCATCGGTAACTTGTATTTTTGCTATTTTTGTCATCAGTTTCACTCCATCAGTGAATCAGCGGCACGAGTTTTGAAATGGCTCGGAATTATCGCGGAATACAATTCCGGCATATCAAAAAAACGCGCCTGATTCAGGTACGTTATTGGCAAACGTCTATGACTTTCAGATCACAACGAAAAAGATTGTCCGGCTGCGGGAGTATTTTCTGCCGAAATTGCAGATTATATTGTTCCGAATAACACTCATAGAAAATCTGACATTCTTTTTCTTAAAAACTATTGATGAACCATTCGTAAAAACGGGCCTGAATTGCCTAACAAACAAATATCGGCAGAACTGAATATCGGCAGATTCCCTGAGGTCAGATGTGTTTGCCGGACAACATGCTGTATTACTCCAATGAAAAACCTGGTCCCATCAGGAAATCCGGCTTCAAACTTTCAGGTATCAGCGGATTCCGGGTCAGAATCGCAGGACAAATTCGCCCGGTCGTGAAGATACCATCTGCCTTTAAATACCCGGTCATAAATTTTTCAGGTATCAGCGGATTCCGGGTCAGAACTGAAAAAGTCAGTTCCGCCCGGAATGACATCTCGTTGCTTATGGAAAATCCCGAAAAACTTTTGGCCAGATGCTTATCGGTACAGGTTGCTTATAGAAAATCCCGAAAAACTTTTGGCCAGATGCTTATCGGTACAGAGTACCATCCCCTGCTGCTGAATATCAGAATCGTATAAAAATTATCATAGCAATTCTGATCCCCAAGATAAAACCGTGGCAGAATGCCAAAAAAAGTTCTCTCAATAACCCGTTTTATTTACCCCCAAAATCAATTACAGGCAACAGCTTTTATAATTGTTACCACCTTTGTTTATTTTTTTCAATAGATGATTGCATTTGGCATTCGTTTACCGCAATCTTGATCTTGATCTTGATCTTAACCTGCCAGTGTCCGCTTGATTAAGATCAGGAATAAGATCAGGATCAAGAATTTTGAACATTCATCATCATAACATTGACAAAAAAAATTTTTTGGTTAATATTAACGTCTTTTATTTTGTTTAAAATAGCGCAACCTTCCAAGTTTGGTCTTTATTCACAGCCTTCGGAGGTTTTTTTCAACAATTGTCAATAATTATCAATGGAACTTGAACCTTATGATAATCGGACTTGATGTAGGCGGAACCCATACAGATGTGGTTCTTTTGGGAAATAACGGTCTTATGAGGGAAATCAAGGTGACTACCGATTCATCGGATCTGTTTCAGACAGTCTTAGGAGGCCTTGAAAAAATTACGGAGGGCATCGAACCCGCAGAAATAAGTCGGGTTGTCCTCAGTACAACACTCACCACAAATGCAATTGTTCAGGAAAAAAACCCGCAGGTGGGAATGATTGTTTCCGGAGGACCGGGAATCGATCCTGAACTCTTTCGTACCAACGAGCATTATTTTACCGTTTCCGGCTGCATGGACCATCGGGGACGGGAAACAGAGCCTGTTAATGAAAGCGATATCCGAAAGATTGCCGATACCCTGAAAAAAGAAAAGATTCGGAATGTCGGAATTGTGGGAAAGTTTTCGGCCCGAAACCCGGCTCATGAATTAAGGATTTATGAGATTATAAAGGATTCTTTCGGGAAAGTGTTTTTTGGCCATCAGGTATCGGGCCATCTGAATTTCCCCCGCCGTATTGCCACCACCTATCTGAACGCAACTGTCCGCCCCATCCATAAAGAATTCTTTGAAGCTGTCAGAAAATCCCTTGAAGAGAAAGGGCTGACCGTGCCGATCCATATCCTCAAAGCCGACGGCGGCACCATGAGTCTTGAGTCTTCCATCGATTTTCCCGGGCAGAGCATACTTTCCGGGCCTGCGGCCAGTGTGATGGGGGCCATTGGTTTTGCAACCGATAAGGATGACGCGCTTGTTTTGGATATCGGGGGAACCACCACGGATATCGCGCTTCTTGTCAAAGGGGTCCCTGTTCTGGAGCCGCTGGGTATCCGACTGGGAAATTACAAAACCCTGATCCGTTCTTTGAAAACCCGCTCCATCGGACTCGGAGGGGACAGTGTTGTGAGAGTGAAAGATGGCAAACTGGAAGTCGGGCCGGATCGTGTCGGGCCTGCAATGGCTTACGGCGGGACGTTCCCCACGCCCACCGACGCCCTCTTTGTTCTGAGAATGGTGGAAGACGGGGACAGGGAAAAATCCGTCAAAGGGATTGAAACGATTGCAAAGGCTCTGGACATGTCTTCTGAAACGGTTGCGTCCCACATTTTTGACCATGTATGCGGGAAAATATTAACCGAAGCCCGGGATATGACAGATCGTATTAACAGCAAACCGGTTTACACCGTCCATGAACTTCAGGAAGGCTATCAGGTCAAGCCGAAAGAAATCCTGGTTCTCGGGGGACCCGCTCCCTATTTTGCCGAACGCTTTGAAGCGCTTTCCGATTTTAGCGTAAGCGTTGTTCCCAGATGGAAGGTGGCAAACGCCATAGGGGCCGCGCTTGCAAGAACCACCTGCGAAGTCACCCTTTTTGCGGATACCCAGCAGGGGATAGCGGCCTCGCCCGAAGAAAATTTCAGTGAAACCGTGGATAAAAACTTTTCAAAAGAAAAAGCGATCAGAAAAGCGGATGAACTGCTTAAACAGAAAGCTTTGCAGAGCGGCGCGGCAAGTATCGACGACCTTGAAACAGAGGTCATCGAAGACCTTGAGTTCAACATGGTTCACGGGTTTTATACAGCAGGAAAGAATATCCGGGTGAAGGTTCAGGTGAAACCGGGATTGATATTTGATGCTGGATGCTTGCTTGATGCTTGATGCTTGATGCTGGATGCTGGATGCTGGATGCTTGATGCTGGATGCTTGATGCTGGATGCTTGAGACTCGATACTTAAAACTTAACCTTAACCCTTAAGTACCTGGCCAAAAGTTTTTCAGTATTTTCTATTATAAGAAGATACCCGAAAATTTATGGCCAGGTACTTAACCCTTAACACTTAACCCTTAACCCTTAACCCTTAACCCTTAACCCTTAAAACTTAACCCTTAACCCTTAAAACTTAACCCTTAAAACTTAACCCTTAACCCTTAACCCTTAAAACTTAAAACTATGCTAACCGCCAAAAATAAAACCGGACTTGTTTTTTTCCCCGCGTTTGATTGGGCCATCAGTCCCACTCATCCTGAGCGGGAAGAGCGTCTTCTTTATACCCGGGACCAGGTATTTGAGGAGGGACTTTTCGACATCGAAGGCATTACGGAACTGAAAGCCGATTTTGCCAGAGCTCAGGATGTGGAGCGCGTTCATTTCTGTATCCCGGATGTGTGGGAAGTGACAACTGAGTCTCATTTCATCAGCGCAGGGGGCGCGAAAACGGTCGGTATGGCCGTACTTGACAAACAGGTGGAAAAGGGCTTTGCTCTTGTGCGGCCCCCGGGACACCATGCCATGCGCATGGTTCATGGCGCAAGGGGCTTCTGCAATATCAATATTGAGGCTGTCATGATTGAATTTCTTCGCGCGGCTTACGGCGTTGACAGGGTTGCCATTGTTGACACGGACTGCCATCACGGAGACGGAACCCAGGATATTTACTGGCATGATCCGGATACCCTGTTCATATCCATCCATCAGGACGGTCGCACCCTCTATCCCGGATCAGGATTTATCAATGAACTGGGAGGCCCCAATGCCGCGGGAACGACGATCAACATCCCCCTTCCGCCGAGCACCTCTGAGGAGGGCTTTCTATATACCATCAGAAATATGGTTCTGCCAATTCTTGACGATTTCAAACCGGACCTCATTATCAATTCAGCCGGACAGGATAACCATTATTCGGATCCCATTACCAATATGAATTTTTCCGCGCAGGGTTATGCGGAACTGACTTCGCTGTTAAAAGCCGATATTGCCGTGCTTGAAGGGGGCTATTCCATTGAGGGCGCGCTTCCTTATGTGAATGTGGGAATCATTCTTGCCATGGCAGGCATTGACTACAGCAATGTGAAAGAGCCCGATTATGATCCGGACCGTATCCGCCAGAGTTCGGAGGTCTCCAGCTACATCGAAGATGTGGGGGAGGATGTCATGGAAGTCTGGCAGCAGAGGGAAGAGATAAAAGCGGAGCGTCAGGGAAAAAAGAAGTTTGATGAGCGGCCCCGCAGAATTTATTACGATACCGACGGCATCACTGAAAGACAAAATGAGACCATCCGTATCTGCTCTGACTGCGGGGGCGCGTTGCGGATCGATTCATCATCAGACCGCCGCGGCCGCGTTCTTGCCATTCATATTCCCATAAAAGCCTGCAAAGCGTGCAGGGAAGTCGGCCATGAATGGTATGATTCGGCAAATACAGAGAACTTTGAAACGGTTCTTCTTCAGGATCGGCCTGAAGATGTTTTAAGGGTTAAGGAGTTGAGGAGTTGAGGAGTTGGGGAGTTGGGGAGTTGAGGAGTTTAAGGAGTTTAAGGAGTTAAGGAGTTAAGGAGTTGAGGAGTTGAGGAGTTAAGGAGTTGAGGAGTTAAGGAGTTAAGGGTTAAGGAGTTAAGGGTTAAGGGTTAAGGTTAAGGTTAAGGATTTCCCGCATATAGCCTAACCTCAAAACTTGACCCTTAACCCTTAAAACTTAACCCTTAAAACTTAACCCTTAAAACTTAACCCTTAAAACTTAACCCTTAAAACTTAACCCTTAAAACTTAACCCTTAAAACTTAACCCTTAAAACTTAACCCTTAACTCCTTAACCCTAACCCCTTAACCCTAACCCCTTAACCTTAACCCTTAACCCTTTTATGCGACAACTTTCCATAAGACAGAACCTGCGGTTGAGAGCAGAGATCATTCAGGCAATCCGCAGGTTTTTTGTTGATAATGATTATCTCGAGGTCGAGACGCCCTGCCGGATTCCCGCGCCTGCTCCGGAGAGCCATATTGATGCTGTTCCCTCGGGGGACTGGTTTTTACACACATCCCCGGAGCTCTGCATGAAAAGACTGCTTGCCGCGGGATACCCCCGCATATTTCAGATTTGCAGATGTTTCCGGGGTCAGGAAAGGGGTGCCAGGCATCTTCCCGAATTCACCATGCTTGAATGGTACTGCACAGGTATCGGTTATTTTGAGATGATGGAGCAGTGTGAAGATATGATACGCTTTGCGGCTCATCATTCCGGTTTCGGAGATGTCATCGTCTGGCAGGGGGAAAGCGTTGATCTGAAAAAGCCCTGGTCCAGAATGTCCGTGCCCGAGGCGTTCGACAGGTATGCTTCCCTTCCGATGAAGACCGCGCTTTTGCAGGACCGGTTTGATGAGGTGATCGCTTGTGAGATAGAACCCCGTATCGGACAGAAAAAACCGCTTTTTCTTTATGATTACCCCGCAGTCCACGGCGCGCTGGCAAGACTGAAGCCGGATAATCCTCTGCTTGCCGAGCGATTTGAGCTTTATATAAACGGACTTGAACTCTGCAACGCCTTTACTGAACTGACAGACCCGGAGGAGCAGAGAAAGCGGTTTGAAAAAGAACAGGACTACCGCAACACATCAGGAAAGCAGCCCTATCCGATGCCGGAAAAATTTTTGGAATCCCTGGAATTTATGCCCAGTGCCTCAGGAAACGCGCTCGGTATTGACAGACTCGTTATGCTTTTTGCGGATTCGGCAAAGATTGATGATGTCGCGGCGTTTACGCCTGAAGAATTATAGGAATTCTTAGGAATTAGGAATTTTGGAATTGAGAATTGGGGGATTAGGAATTTTCCTACCCTGCAAGTAGGGTATTTCCCATAATGGAATACCCTTTTCACTCCATTGACTTATTTTTTTATTTTGAATAAATTCTATAGCAAAGAGTCCATCTTTATGAGCTTCGTTTGCTCTTGCTCTTGCTCTTGCTCTTGCTCTTAATCTTGCTCTTTATCTTTATCTTGAGCAAGATAAAGATAAAGATAAAGATAAAGAGCAAGAGCAAGAGCAAGAGCAAGATTAAGAGCAAGATTAAGAGCAAGATTAAGAGCAAGAAAAGGAGATTTGTAACCATGTTGTTTTCCAGAAAAAACGCAGACCCTTATGACACTTTTAAACAGTGGTGTTTAAAAAACGGATTCAGCGATGTCATTAACTGCAAATCAAGAGAGGTTAATTTGCGTCGATTGGGAGAGGCGATTAACCAATACATGCCGCCCCACACCATGGGACATGCAGTCCGACAGAATATTCCACTCTCCGCATGATGCGTCTTCATGCCAAAGGCCGCGCTGACAGGCATCTCCGAATGGCTTCAGCCAATGTTGCCTTACGGATGAATCCGCATCTGCGGAAGAAATGGTTTAAGGAAATGTTTATATGAATAAAGAAATTCAGGCGTTCCTTACAAAGGAAAGCAGAGATTTGCTCAATTTTATATTCGACGGGGTGTATATTGTTGATACAAGAAGACGTATCCATTTCTGGAACAAGGGCGCGCAGGAGATTACCGGCTATACAGCAGAGGAGGTGATGGGAAAATGCTGTAAGGATAATATCCTGAACCATATTGATGAGAACGGCAATCTGATGTGTGTGGCAGAGTGCCCGCTCACCAGGGCGATTAAATCGGGGCAGAACACAGAGATGAAAGTCTATCCTTTACACAAGTCCGGCCGCAGATATCCGGTTTCCACCCATGTCGGCCCCATAAGAAACAAGGATGGAAAAATCATCGGCGGCATAGAGGTCTTCCGGGACATCTCTGCCCAGGAGAAACTTCTCAGCCAGGAACGCAAATTCAGGAAACTGATCAAACAATATGTTTCCGGTGCAACATACGACTCTGTCAGCAGCGCGGTGGAGGCTGATGATTCCGTTAAGGCGGCCACCAGAGACCTGACAATTCTCTTTATGGACATTGTCGGTTTTACCACCCTTTCCGAGATGCATCCGCCAAAGAAGATTGTCGAAGTTCTCAATTCCCTTTTTTCCTTTTCTTCCCACATCATACAAAAGCACACCGGAGATATCGATAAGTTTGTCGGCGACTGTTCCATGGCCATTTTTATTGACGCGCAGGACGCGGTCAACATGGCGAAGGAGATGATTTCAGAGGGGCTGCCCAGACTGAACACCCTTCTGAAATCAAAGGGCCTGCCCCAGATTAATGTGCGCATCGGCATTAACAGCGGCAAACTGGTTCAGGGAGATATCGGTTCGGATGACCGCAAGGACATGACGGTCATAGGTGATGTGGTCAACACCGCTTCCCGCGTGGAAGGGGAGGCTGAACCGGGAAGTTTTATGATAACAGAAAGCGCCCTGGCCCGGCTTGATAATCCCGGGGAGTTTGAATTTGCAAAGGAGCTTCTGTTAAAAGGGAAAATTATCCCCATAAAACTTTACAGATTAAAATTGTCCTAGAACATATCCTGATGCAGATTGTATGAAGAACCTCCCGGAATTGAATTCCCCATATGGGGCAGGTTCATTCCGAGAGAAGTCAGAGGCGTCCCTTTCCATTTTTACCTGTTTCGTTTACGTTTACGTTCACGTTTACGGGCACGTTCACGTTCACGTTCACGGGCACGTTCACGTTCACGGGCACGTTCACGTTCACGGGCACGTTCACGTTCACGGGCACATTCATGGGCGGGATATTGAAAAAATGATGTGACATATTTTCAGGAGGCTTGATATGCTACCTTCAACGGATCGTTTTTTTACCATATTTTTAATGACCCTTTATATCTTAGGATGTCTGTTTTTAATTTCCTATTGTGGAACATCTCCCGGCAGCTCGGCTGCTTCCCCAACTTCCGGAGATGTTCCGGTTTATACCTATAAAATTGTTAACACCTATCCCCACGACCGAAATGCCTTCACCCAGGGACTCGTCTTTGAAGACGGCGTTTTATATGAGAGCACGGGCCTCAGGGGACGTTCCACGTTGCGGAAAGTGGAACTGGAAACTGGAAAACTCTTCCGATGCTGCAAACTGCCTTCCCAGTTTTTCGGCGAGGGCTTGGCTGTCTGCGGCAACAGACTCATTCAACTGACTTGGCAGTCCGGCACCGGGTTTGTTTATGACAAGAGCAGCTTTGCCCTGGTCGGCACTTTCAAATATCCCACCGAGGGATGGGGCCTCACCCATGACGGCACCCGGCTGATTATGAGCGACGGCACATCCTCGCTGTACTTTCTGGATCCCGGAGATTTCGGGGTGACAGGGAAAATCGGCGTGTATGACGACCGGGGGCCCGTGACCCGGATCAACGAGCTGGAATATGTCCGGGGGGAGATTTACGCCAATGTCTGGCAGACAGATCACATTGTCAGAATCGATCCCGGAACCGGACAGGTGACCGGACGGATCGACTTGGAGGGGCTTCTGAGTCCCGAGGACACCGGGGGATACCGGGTTGACGTGCTTAACGGCATCGCGTATGACACGGAAAATGACCGTCTGTTTGTGACAGGCAAGCTGTGGCCCAAACTTTTTGAAATCGAACTCCGGAGTGCCGTTCCACCGAAATAAACCGATGTCATTCCCGCTCCACCGAACGGTTCCGACTGGTTGACTTCAAAAACTTCGAGCGGGCTCAACTGGTTGACTTCAAAAGCGGGAATCCACTTTTTTTGATTCAAACCAAAACGATGTCATCAAAACGATGTCATTCCCGCATCACCGAACGGTTTCGACTGGTTGACTTCAAAAACTTCGAGCGGGCTCAACTGGTTGACTTCAAAAGCGGGAATCCACTTTTTTTGATTCAAACCAAAACGATGTCATCAAAACGATGTCATTCCCGCACCACCGAACGGTTTCGACTGGTTGACTTCAAAAACTTCGAGCGGGCTCAACTGGTTGACTTCAGAAGCGGGAATCCACTTTTTTTGATTCAAACCAAAACGATGTCATCAAAACGATGTCATTCCCGCACCACCGGACGGTTTCGACTGGTTGACTTCAAAAACTTCGAGCGGGCTCAACTGGTTGACTTCAAAAGCGGGAATCCACTGTCTGATTACAAAAACACCCGGGCGGCTTGTTCTCTGACTGAGCGATTCCAGTCGAAACCGTTCAAATGAGCTGGAATGACAGACTGCTTGGGCAATTGATCGAAGGTAGAGAAAAGTGGATTCCCGCTTTCGAGGTCAACCAGTTGAGACCGTTTGAAGTTTCTGAAGTCAACCAGTTGAAACCGTTTGAATGAGCGGGAATGACAGGCTGGGGTTGGTCTGCTTGGTTTGAATGAGCGGGAATGACAGGTTGGCAGTACACCACCTTTTTAAGTTCGTACCCCTTCATGCTCCCGCCGGATTGCCAAATCCGGCGGCTCGGATTTGCCAGGCGAACTTACAAGGCGAAATTTTGGCAGACTGTGAATAGGGCAGCAACCGAATTTCGTTATCGCCGTGCCGAAATGAGCCGCTAGGCGAAATTTTGGCAGACAATTCTTTATAAAAATATATCGTTTGCATTATTGGAGAAAATGTAATATAAAGTTATTCGTTTTGAAAAATCAGCACATCAACTCATAAATCCGTTTTCTTGAAACCTAATTATAAGGATAATGCCGGATGAGAGAGCGCGACCTTCAAACTTATGACTTTATTCATATCCGTCTGCAAAGCCGGCAGTCATGCTTGACTTTTCTGGTTGCTGTGATAATGCTGATGTTGCTTCCGCCAGTGCAGAACTGCCGGGCTGACAACGATCCGGACCAGGACACTTCAATCGATTTTACCGAGTTCAGTCTTGAGGAACTGAAGGATATCGAAATCATATCGGTATCGAAAAAGCCGGAAAAACTTTCAGGTGTGTCGGCTGCGGTATTTGTGATCACTCAGGAAGATATCCGCCGCTCCGGAGCGACCAGCATCCCGGACGCGTTGCGCCTGGCCCCCGGTGTTCAGGTTGCCAGAGATGATCTGACAGACTGGGAGGTCATCGTACGCGGTTTTAACAAGGACTTTTCCAACAATCTCCTTGTGCTGATTGACGGGCGCAGTGTTTATTCGCCTGTTTTTTCCGGCGTTTACTGGGATGTCCAGGATACGGTCCTGGCTGATATCGAGCGAATTGAGGTGATTCGGGGCCCCGGCGCGACAGTATGGGGAGCAAACGCGGTCAACGGGGTCATCAATATCATCACCAAAAGCGCGAAAGAGACCCGGGGCGGCCAAGTCACCGCGCTGGGCGGTGCCAAGGAGGGGAGCGGAAGTGTGCGCTATGGCGGCACTATTGGAAAGGAAACCTTTTATCGGGCTTATGTGAAGTATTTCAACCGGGAAGGTACCGATGATGCTGATGCCGATGATATCGATGATATCGATGATGATGAAGAATCGTCAAGCGATAATTGGCGATCACTAAGAGGCGGCTTCCGGATGGATCGGACACCGGAAACCGGGGATGAACGAAATTCATTCACCATCCAAGGGGAAGCTTATATCAATCGTTATGATACCCAATATGATCGCTTCCTACTCTCTTCGCCTTATGTCGTGCAAATAAGCCATGCATCCGATGCTGTGGGAGGACACTTGCTGGGCCGATGGCGTCATGCCTGCTCTGAAACATCCGAGACCGTGTTGCAATTTTATTATGATCATGCGGACAAAGACTATGACAGTGCCTCGGCAAACGGCTGGGTTGACACTTATGATCTTGAATTCCGGAACCGTTTCAGTGCGTTTTCCCGACATGAAATTGTCTGGGGATTAGGATATCGCTTTATTACAGATAAATTTTTTTGTAAAGATGAGGACATGATCCAGGTCGGTATGACGCCGATTACTCTTGACCAGTCTCTCTATAGCGCGTTCCTTCAGGATGAAATCCGACTGATCCCGGACCGTCTGATCCTGACTATCGGATCGAAGATCGAACATAATGATTACACCGGATTTGAAATACAGCCGAGCATCCGTTTTCTCTGGACTCCCAAAGACCGACATACGATATGGGGAGCGGTCTCCCGGGCGGTCAGGACTCCCTCCCGATATGAACGCAATATAAAGGAGACTTCCGGCATTGTGACCCCCGACCATCCGATTTTAGAAAAGCTGTTTCCTGGTAAGGCCGGCTCTGTCAATGTTTCGGGAAATGAGGATTTGAATTCTGAAACGCTTATGGCTTATGAATTTGGCTATCGTCTGAAACCGTCAGCCAGTCTGTGGCTGGATACCACGGCATTTTATTACGATTATGATGAACTGATCGGGTACAGGCAGGGGGAACCACACACAAAAACAGAACCATCCCCACATTATGTGATTCCCTATTATTTTAAAAATAATATGAAGGGTGAAGCTTACGGAGTCGAGATAGCGGCAGATTGGCAGGCCGTCCCCTGGTGGCGACTGCGGGCTTCATACAGTTATCTGAAGGCCAAGCAGTACGGGAGTGTCACAGGCAAAGACTTTGAACCAGAGGGAAGCAACCCCAACAATCAGTTTTCCACGCGCTCTTTTATGGATATTACGAAACAGCTCAGTTTTGATCTGTGGCTGCGCTATGTTGACAGTCTTTCAGAAAACGATGTTGACAGCTATATCACACTGGATGCCCGGCTGTCTTGGAAGCCGCTTGAAAATCTTGAATTGTCAGTTGTGGGGCAGGATATCCTTGAAGAACGGCATCAGGAATTTTCCTCTTTTGAGATTGAACGGGAAGTTTACTTCAAGGCTGATTGGCGATTTTAAGGGGACTCCAAAATATAAATGGTGGGTTCCGCTATGCTACCCACCCTACATGACTATCCTCGTTTTCATGACACATTTTAAGGAATACAGGATGAAAGAAAAAACGAAAATCGGAAACTTGAAACCTGAATTGCATCGACTGAAAGCCAGAAGTCGAAATTCAAATCCCGGACATCGGGTTTCAAATTCCGGCATCCTTTATAATACTCTTCTGAAAGTAAATGATACTTTCCCGGAAGAACGCCCAAATTTCAACGCCCAAATTTCAACGCCCAAATTCCGGCTTTCAGACTCCAAGTTCCAAGTTCCAAACCAAACCCCAAAGTTTCAAATTTCAGGTTTCAGTCCGAGTTTCAAATTTCAGGTTTCAAATCCCAAGTTCCAAGTCCCAAGTTCCAAATTTCAAGTTTCAAATTTCAAGTTTCAAATTTCAAGTTTCAAATTCCGACTCTTTCTGATAATGTTATATATTATGAGTCTTACTGCAACGGACGCTTATGCACAGCCCCCCGCATGGACGGAGTATCGGCTGAAAGCGGCCTTTATTTATAATTTTGCAAGGTTCGTCACATGGCCTGAAAACACTTTTAAGGAGACCGACGATTCAATTTCCCTGTGCATTGTCTCGGATCAGCATAACGATGTTTTTTTCTCCCTGAATAACAAAACTGTCAGAGGGAAAAAGCTCGAAGTAAAAGAATGTGAATCGAATTGCTTTTGTCCGGACTCAGACCAGAATGACAAAAACATATTATTTAAAATAATCCCCGAGCTACAAAATAAAAAAGTCGAAGATTGCGGTTGTGAAGAGAGCGGTGCCTGCCATATCCTCTTTTTCAATTCGACGAACAGAAAGTTCGTTCGGAAGAGATTGGAAAGTGTGAAAAATCAGAGCGTATTAACAGTCGGGGAGATGGAAGGTTTCATTGAAATAGGCGGTATCATCGGTTTTTCCGTAATGAAAAAGAAACTTCGTTATGAGGTCAATCTGGATGCCGCCAGACAGTCCGGCCTGAAATTACGATCAAAACTTCTGAAGTCGGCAGCAAGGGTAATCGGAAGGAAAGATCGATCCGAAAAGGGGCATCGACCCAGAAATGTGCGTCAACCAAGAAGGAGATATCGACCCGGAAAGGGGGGCAAATAAATGCGATTTCTTCAAAATCTTTCTATCCAGCGCAAGCTTGTGCTGATCATCATGCTCACCAGCGGCGTCACCCTGCTGCTGGCATCGGTCGCTTTTGCGATCAAAGATATCATCATATTCCGTCATTCCCTTGTCGCCTCGCTTTCCAGCATGACGCAGATGATCGGAATGAACAGTGAGGGAACGCTCCTCTTTAATGATCCGTGTACGGCAAAAGAGAATCTGGGGACTTTGCGGGGCATGCCGTATGTTTATGCTGCCTGTATTTATGACAGAGAGGGGAAGGTGTTTGCCACTTATGTGCGCAACGACATCACCTACGACATATCTCTTTTGGAATACCGGGAATCCGGACATTATTTCAAAAAGTTTGAAGGTGATGACTATCTGTTTCTGTTTCAGCCGATTCTTTCGGATAATGAGGTTATCGGAACGGTTTTCGTCAAGTATGATCTGGAAGAGATGCTTTCCAAAATGAAGGAGGCCGGGTTCATCTTTGCCATTATCATGCTCCTTGCCGTTCTGGTCGCCCTGAAGCTTTCCTCTTCACTCCAGCGTCTCATTTCCGATCCGATTCTGAAGCTGACCGACACAGTGAAAACCGTTTCAAAGAGAAAGGACTATTCGGTCCGGGAAATATGCAAATGCCCCCGGGATGAAATCGGCGTTCTGATTGACGGGTTCAATGAAATGCTGGCTGAAATTGAGATTCAGGAAGAGCAACTGAAGCGGCATCGGGAAAATGAAATCAGGCAGCATCAGCAATACCTCCATAACTGAAAGAAAGAAGTGTCCAGCCGTGTTGCTGAACTGAGACAAGCCAATACGGAACTGCTTCGGGCCAAAGAGACTGCCGAACAGGCCAATACGGAACTGCTTCGGGCCAAAGAGACTGCTGAAAGCGCCAATCGGGCCAAAAGCGAGTTTCTGGCCAACATGTCCCATGAGATCCGTACCCCAATGAATGCTGTCCTGGGGTTTGCCGATCTGCTTTACGCGCTCGTCACGGAAAGAAAACAGAGACATTATCTTGAATCGATCCGATCCAGCGGGAAAAGTCTGCTGACCTTGATTAATGATATCCTGGATCTCTCCAAAATCGAAGCCGGCAAAATGCAGCTTGAATATGAGCCGGTAAATCTTTATTCAATGATTAATGAGATCCGGCATGTTTTTTCCCTGAAAATGTCTGAAAAGGGGCTTGAATTCATAGTTGACATTGCCCCGGATATCCCGGACAGCCTGCTTCTGGATGAGGTGCGTCTGAGGCAGATACTGTTTAATTTGTTCGGCAATGCTGTCAAGTTCACAGAAAGGGGGCACATCAGACTTTCCGTTCAGAAAACATATATCGAGAATGACAAAAGCAGTCTGGACCTGAGCCTCTTTGTTGAGGATACCGGCATCGGCATCCCTTCCGAAGCTCTGGAAACCATATTTGACGCGTTCAAACAGCAGGATTGTCAGAGCACCAAGCGGTACGGCGGCACCGGACTGGGCTTGGCAATCACAAAACGGCTGGTTGAAATGATGGACGGGGCAATTTCTGCTGAAAGCGGGATCGGCAAAGGCAGCCGTTTTGAGATTGTTCTGCATAATGTGGCTGTCTCCGCAACTCAGGCCAAATCCAAAAAAGGTGAAATATTTGATGAGGAGAGCATATTATTTGAAGAGTCGGTCATTCTGATTGTCGATGATATTGAAACCAATCGTGACTTGGTGAAAGCGTTCTTTCAGGATACAAACATCAGCACGATTGAAGCTGAAAGCGGTGAAAAAGCCCTCCTCCTTATCAGACAGTATCAGCCGGATGCGGTTCTGATGGATATAAGAATGCCTGTGATGGACGGATATGAGGCAACGAAACAGATCAAAGAGGATGAGGATATAAAGGATATCCCGGTCATTGCGCTGACAGCCTCCGGCATGAAAGAGGATAAAGAAAAAATCATGCACAGCAAGTTTGACGGATTTCTGATCAAACCGGTCAAACGCTCAGACTTGTTCCGGGAATTATCACGCTTTATCAGACATTCAAAAAAAGAAACCCTTGAAAAAGGATCTGAAATATCGGAAAAGGAAGGACTGTTAGGAGATGTCTCCCCTGAGACGCTGGAAAAGGTTCCTGAAATAATTGACAAGCTGGAAAACGAATTTACGCCGTTATGGGAATCTGTCCGCAACAATAACAGCATGACCGATATTCAGGAATTTGGCGATAAAATGAAATCGCTCGGTGATGAATATGCACTGAAAGCGTTTCAGAAATTCGGAGACGACCTGATTTCACAGGTAAGAATTTTTGATATTGAAAACATAGGAGCCACATTGGAATCCTATCCGGGATTAATTGAAGAGTTAAGGGGGTTAAGGGTTTAAGGGTTAAGGGTTAAGGGTTAAGGTTAAGGCTAAGTTTTAAGTATCATGCACCCCTTAACCCTTAACCCTTAAAACTTAACCCTTAAAACTTAACCCTTATACCCCTGACACAGGAAAAGTTATTATGAGTAAGGATAGCAACAGAAAGTTCAAGGTTCTGATTGTCGATGATGTTCCCAAAAATATCCAGTTGGCAGGGAGCATTTTGCAAAAAGAGGGATATCATATTTCTTTTGCCAACAACGGCAATACCGCGCTCAATCTTACCCAGACCAATGATTTTGATTTGATTCTGTTGGATATTATGATGCCGGAAATGGACGGCTTCGAAGTTTGCGACCGGCTGAAACAGAAGCCTGAAACCAAAGAGATTCCCATTATATTTCTCACAGCAAAAACGGGTACTGAAAGTACGATAAAAGGGTTCGATATCGGCGCGGTGGATTATGTCACCAAACCTTTTAACGAGAAGGAATTGCTGGCAAGGGTCAGGACGCATCTGGAATTAAGAGACGCTCAGAAGAATTTGCGGGAAGCCAATGCCACAAAAGACAAATTTTTTTCAATCATCGCGCATGATCTGAAAAATCCCTTTAATGCGTTGCTCGGGTTGTCAAAATTATTGCTTCAGAATTTTGACATATTTGACGATGATAAAAAAAAACATTTTATTGAGGGTATTTTCCAATCTTCCGAACAGGGATACAAATTGTTGGAAAATCTGCTGGACTGGTCAAGAATACAGACAGGTAAAATTGATTGGAAACCTGCCGAGATTGACCTGTATACTTATGCCTTTGAAAATGTTTCACTATTGAAAATCGGCGCGGAAAATAAAAAAATCAGTCTGCACTCGGATATCAGCAAGGATACGATAATTTACGCGGACGCCAATATGGTGACAATGATTGTTCGGAATCTGGTTTCAAATGCCATAAAGTTTACCAATGAAGGCGGAGAGGTTAAGATTACATCCGAAACAAAGGGAGATGATGAGGAAATAACGATTTCTGACACAGGTGTCGGAATCAAGCCGGAGAATATTAAAAAGCTCTTCAGAATAGATGCTCACCATTCCACACTCGGAACGGCAAACGAACAGGGGACCGGTCTGGGACTGATATTATGCAGGGAATTCATAGAGAAAAACGGGGGAAAAATATGGATTGAAAGTGAAGTCGGAAAGGGGAGCGAGTTCAAATTTACTTTACCCAAGTCAGAGTAAAACTTGGGGGGTATTGTTAAATTTTACGCTTGAACTTGAACTTGAACTTGAACTTGAACTTGAACTTAAACTTGAGTATCGTTAAATTTTACGCTTGAACTTGAACTTGAACTTGAATATACTCGTTCATGTTTACGTTCATGTTTACGTTTACGTTTATGTTTACAGGCGCAAATATCCAGCACCATAATAGAAACCTGCCGACGTTAAAATGTTATTTCTGACGAAGGCGCAGAAAAAGGAGGTAAATGTGGCGGTTAAAATTTTCATTAAAAGAAAGGTGACGGGGAGCAGTACGGAACTGACAGAGCTGCTCATGGAACTCAGAACCCTTACGATGGCTCGGGAAGGATATATTTCCGGCGAGACATTAAAACGAGTTGACAAGCCCGAGGAGGTTCTGGTTATCAGCACATGGAAAAGTATTGATGACTGGAAGGACTGGGTCAGTAGCAAAGAAAGAACTACAATTCAGGATAAGATAGACCTTCTGCTCGGCAAAAAGACCAAATACGCGATCTATCAGAATTAAGGCATGTCTGACAGGGTGTGGTGAAGCAAAGCGGAACTTACCAGCAGCTTATACTACCCGCCGTTCAAATATGGCGGGTTCCGCTTCGCTTCACCTCTTCCTGTCTGAATATCGTCTCACATACTGGTGGAAACCGTTATGACGTTGCTGTCTATGGTTTCATGGACAGTTAATTCACCCAGTTTTACAGTTTGTTCTAAATTCGGTGCAGGCGCAGGCGGCTTGGATGTTTTTTTGGCTACATAAACTCTTTTAAAACCTCTTTTCACACGCCCGGCTGAGAAAAATCTTTCCCTGTAATATTTTCGGGTGAGACTGCTGATCCTTACCCCTTTGCTGCGGCTGACATGGGCAAATTTATTATCTTTCAGATAGATGCCGATGTGTGAAATCCTGTCCCCGCCAATTTTAAAAGAGATAATATCTCCTTCCCGTAATTCCCGTTTCTCCACGGAATTCAGATTCTTATGAACGATATTCCTTGACGTCCGATTTAATGAGATGCCATAGACATCTTTATAAACCAGTTTGACGAAACAGGAACAGTCAACCCCGCGCTTTGAGCATCCTCCCCATTTGAAAGGAACGCGCAACCATCGGCCAATTGACCTGATTAATGCCTTATTTTCCGTGCCGTCAAGACGTATGCCCAATTTTTTCGAGTATCTCGAATAAAATCGATGGTCAGCGACTGAGGAATTATCAGTAGCCGCGTTTATAGGATTACTGACTTCCAGGAGTTCCGGGTTACTGACTTCCACGGGTTCCGGGTTACTGACTTCCAGGAGTTCCGGGTTACTGACTTCCAGGAGTTCCGGGTTACTGACTTCCACAGGTCCCGGATTACTGACTTCCTCGGGTTCCGGGTTACTGACTTCCAGGAGTCCCGGATTACCGACCTCCTCGGATTCCGGGTTACTGACTTCCAGGAGTCCCGGATTACTGACCTCCTCGGGTTCCGGGTTACTGACTTCCAGGAGTCCCGGATTACTGACCTCCTCGGGTTCCGGGTTACTGACTTCCAGGAGTCCCGGATTACTGACCTCCTCGGGTTCCGGGTTACTGACTTCCACAGGTCCCGGATATTCGACAATGATTTCAGGTTCCTCGTCTGTTATATCCGGCTCAGGTATTACAATATTTTCGGCATTTTGGACAATAATCTCAGTCTGAATCGTCGTTGACCTCATGGAACAGGAGGAAGAAACGACGATTGTCAGTAAGACAAGAAATATGTGTCTGAGGCGGAATCGCGACAAAAAAGTTGTCACAGAATCATTTATCATGTTTACCTCCGTAAAAATGTCAGCATTTCACAATTTGTCCCAAAATGTCCCAAATAAACCAGTTTTTTCAAAAAACCTGCCTATTTTTCTCTGACGCCAAAATTGTGAACCGCTGAGTATATAAATCTTAACAAAATCGTTACAACCTGACTCCCCTCTCATACCGATACAAGTTACTTATTTCATGAGCAGGAACAAGTCAATAGGGGAGAGAGAGTATTTCGGGGGAAAGTATTCTGCCCGAAATCTTTTCTTTAAAAAAACCAGATTTTTCAAGAGCCTGGTTTTCAGGATAACTTTATCATGGCCGCAGAATCTTCACATGACCATCAAAACCCCCTTCCTTCAGATAAGAATAACTGAGGGGAAACGGGCCGGCATGGATAACAATATCATCGCCATCCAGAATGCCGTTTTTGTTTGCGTCCCTGAAAAGCGCGCCGATATGCTGATATTGGCTTCTGTCATCATATCTGACAGCGATAAAATCGCCCGGACGGATTTTGTTTCCCCATCTGACCTGCTTATCAGGCATTCCGTCCCGCAGATCAAATTCATCAACACCGGAAAATTTGGTGACCAGCATGGCGACGTTGTAATTCTTCTTTATAATTTCTCCCTTCCATTTGCCATACGCGGCTATCAGGATATCAGCGCAATCTGCGCCGATATAATTGTTGCTCTGATAGGGCACGGACCCGAATAATCCCGGGACATTAAAGAAAGAGGTCAGATATCCCAGATACCCTTCACCGTCTCTTGTGGAGACTCGGAACACTTTCGGAGAGAGTCCCCGCGTGTCAGAATCTTCAATCCCCGGTGTTCCGAATGTTTTACCGTTCCTTTCAACCTCTGTCTGAAACCAGAAGCTCCCCACGTCTGTATGATGATATCTCGAATGACGGGAGTTCTGAATTTCAAAAGGGGTGATCTTCCATCGCCCGCGGAATCGTCTTAATTCTTCCTTGTGATAATCGATTTTGCCAAATCCCACCCACTGGTACGGGTTTTCTTCCCAGGCATTCTTATAGTACTTTGAGATATCCGGGAAAATCTGATACCATCGGATATTTCCTCCGGATATTTCACTGACTTTCAGGACGATTCTCTGGCCCTTGAGCGGATAAATGGCAGTCTTTTTCATCCAAGGTCCGGCATCTATCCTCGATTGTATCACAATGGCGGAAGCATTTTGCCCTAAGAATACAAACAGGGCAACCCATAAAATCAATTTCCCAAAAAAACCGGATTTTTTTGAAAAAACCCAGTTTCTGTATAAGCCTGTATATCCGAACGAAGGGCAATTGTACATCAGGAAAATCCTTATTTTATCAGGAAAATTTCTTAAGTTCTGATTATAACGCTTTTCGGGGAGGCTCCGAACCGCGAATGAACGCGAATGAACGCGAACGGACACGGAACCGTGTGACCGGAATGATGGCCGGGCATCCCCGGATCCGGAGGACGCCGACCGGGGAACGGTGTGATTCCTCCCTGTGATCCGTGCGATTCGTGTTCATTCGCGTCATTCGCGGTTCGGAGCCTCCCCTAAATCCGTTATAATCAGCTTAAGTTTAAGTTCAAGCTTAAGCTTAAGTTCGAATTCAAGCTCAAGCTCAAGTTCAAGTTTAAGCCTAATACCCGACCAAATAAGTTTTGACTGGTTGCTCCTTAATAAGCGCACCCCTCACAAAACTTATTTGGTCAGGTACTAAGTTCAAGCTCAAGTTCAAGTTCAAGCTTCCTTATTTGTTGTGATAATAGAGGAAATATTTTAAAATTTCAAGAAAATTATGAATCATTTCATCCCCACTAAATTGGGGAATGTGGGGATATCAATGCGTGAATTTCGCTGAATGATATTCAGTCTTTTTGAATCCAAATAAAAACTGTTAACAAATCATATTTTATTGGTTATATTATTCAACAGCTCTGTGAACCATTTGCGGAGCACGGCCAAATTCAGATTCAGATGGCCGGCTTTACGAGAAAGGAAATTGGAAGGGATAAGACTTTTGAGCTTACAGATTTGAGGTGTCTGAAAACCAGCACACTGTCATTCCGGGCGGAAATGCCGGGAATCGTTCCCTGAGCCTGTCGAAGGGGATTCCCGGCATTTCCGACCCGGAATCCACTTTTTGTCCCGCACTCAGAATTTGTTCATAAATGTAGAACAAATTTGCAATTTGTTTCTGTGTACAGCTTCGGATGCCTGAAAACCGACACACTGTCATTCCGGGCGGAAATGCCGGGAATCGTTCCCTGAGCCTGTCGAAGGGGATTCCCGGCATTTCCGACCCGGAATCCACTTTTTGTCCTGTACTCAGAATTTGTTCATAAATGTAGAACAAATTTGCAATCTGTTTGTAAATGTAGAACAAATTTGCAATTTGTTTGTAAATGTAGAACAAATTTGCAATTTGTTTGTAAAGAACAATATCATTCTGCACATCAGCATATTCCCGAAAGTGCAGAACAGAGTTATTGGAAAACCAGAGACTTCAGACTGAACAGCGGGATGATTATCGACAATGTCAGCAATCTCCTGAAAATACTCTTTTATCAGCAAAATTCACCCCTCTGAGAGTCTGTCTGTGGGCATTCAGAAGTGCCAGGGTTTTTATTTCTCCCAACCATTCGATAAAATCCAATGATTCACTTATATCGCCTGTTTCAAAACGATTTTCAAACTCATCGGAACTCATATCATATTTTTCCTGAAAAGAAATTAATCGCTGGTTTGTTCTGTGAATTGCCACATCCAGTGTGCGCAATTCGGATCGGATAGCCGATTCGATCAGCGGTCTGATCGGAATTTCCGAATTGCCGGATATGGTGATTTCCTGTATCATTGTTATCTCCGTTTTATAAAACCTAAATTGAGCGATTGAAAATCGGCAAGATTGTCAGGATTCCCATATTCCTGCATAAAAGAGAAATCAATCTCATATTTTTCGGGTGTGTCCCATCTCCACCTGTCATTCCGGGCAACACTGAAAAAATGGGACATTTTTTTCCACCTGTCATTCCGGGCAACACTGAAAAAATGGGACATTTTTTTCCACCTGTCATTCCGGGCAACACTGAAAAAATGGGACATTTTTTCAGTGTTGACCCGGAATCCACCGCCGCCAGGTCAGAAATGTCCGTCTCTCAGTTTTGATCGGGTGCATTCCCAAAGTGTAGATGATCCCGATATCAGGCTTTTTTCGGATTCCGGAACAGCATGTTCTCAAGGGTGATGGTGTTGGGAAGTCCGCCGGGGAACGGATTTCGAGTCTGTCCCGAAAGAGAAATAACCTGAGCGATGAGCCGTTTGAAGAGACCCGGTTTCGTTCGTGGCACTCTACTCCAACACCTGATTGGTATCCTTCCATCCCATACGCCAAGCCTCATACTTATGCTGTTCTGTGTTGATATTGTATGGGTTTTCAGAGAGAAGTTTGCCTTTCTTTCTGGCCCGTTCGCCCTCAGCGACGACATCTGGTTCGGGAGAAATGACAGCCTCCGCTTCAACATGTCCGTGAACAATTTTCTCATAGAGTCCGGACCGGATCAGAAAGTCGGGCAAATTCTTTTCGGAAGACGAGTTAATGACGGCAGCCAGCCATTCTCCGACGATATGCTGAAAATGAAAATGCTTTTCCATGACGGAATAAGGTTCGTCTCTGAATTCACAAGGGTCTGAAACACTGATGTCCTCCAACTTCAGGGAAAGTGCTGTCAGATACGGTTCCAAAAAATATCGGGGTTGTTCGTCAGCGAAATACGGAGAATCCCGACTTCCGCGTGTGCTCTCCCGCTGCCAGAGATGGAAACAATCCGGCAGTGCCAGCAAAAAATAGGGGGCCTCGGAGAGAAAGGGAGCGTCCATGACTTTGGAATACGCTTCTTCTGCCCAGTCATAAGATATCCCCAACCGGGTTCTGATTTCAGCAATGAGCTGAAGCTCGTTATCCTGAGAATAGACGGCAATATCAACAAGAGCCTGCTGTCTCATCCCTCTCACCCTCGCGCCTTCCACGATCCATCTCCCCTGACGAATCTGTTCCTCCAGGCACGGTTTGCAGGCATTCACCTGAACACGGCCCGGGGCCGTCCACACTGCGGTGACAGGCCCTCCGATCGCGGCAACACATCTGGGGGTACGAACTTTGCATATTCCGATAAAAATTACGCCTGTGGGCATCACTTTCATTTTTCTGTTCCTCTCTGTCTGAGTCATGACATTCTTCATCCTTTTTCTCTGAGCCATGATCTGATATGTTTCTGAGCATCTTCAACAAGATATAATCGGTCACTGGGGTACAGTACGGAATGAAAAGAGGCATGCAGGCTTGTTTCCGCCTCATCAGGATGATAATCGGCGGACGGACTGCACGGGCGTCTGAAACCGAGATAATATCTTTGCGCATGAGAAAGTTCATGGATCAAACACGCTGATTCTGATAACTGGGAGTTGGGATCAGTGATGTCAGTTCCGGGAAAGGCATCAGCGCCTAAGATGACAATGTTTCTGTCTTCATTGAACCTCGTTCTTGATTTATCTTCGTGGGCTTCGGATGTGTCAAGTCTGATCCTCATTCCTTCAAGTTTTGCATCATCAAAATGTCCTGTATCCGAATCTCCGCCCATCAAAAATTTCCAGATTAATTTGCACTGATCAATCTGTTCTTTAGTGAGTCCAATCTGATTTCTCATTGTCAAAACCTGTCCCAAGTTTGTTCGCCAGCCTTGTTTTGGGCACGGCATGTTCACGGCCTTCCCGGTTCAGCTAGTCGGATTCCTTTCCGGTTTCCGAGCGCATTGCCTTTGGTCGGAGGCTTATGACAAAGATTCTCTTCATCCGTTTTTTGAACTCCGTCAGTTTTTTGTTATCCTGTCTCTCAACAATGGTTGCCAGCCCCGAAACTGACTGGTCAAAGGAATATTTCGGCCCGGCTGTGTGGTCATCGTGATAAAGCTGCACATCGCCCTGCGTAAACTCGAACAGCGGTCTGTTGTCCAGGAGAAGCTGTTCATGTTCGATTCGCTGCTTTCTGATGTCAGGGTGGTGCGATACAAGCAGCTTGTAAGAAAACAGTCCGTTCTTTCCCTGTACGTCAAGTTTGAAGGACTGTTCGGCGCTGCTGACCCACGCGGTCAGATCATCCCGATGAAACACTTTTCTGCTCCTCTGTGCCCTTTGTGCCTTTGTGTGAGATATGAAATGCCACCGGCTCTGACTGGAAAAAAGTGTAAACTGCTTCCGGCTTTTATGAAGGATGCCGGAAATTGTTAACTTTCGTCCGTTTCCGAAGTGTATCCAATGTCTTTTTTTGTCCTCAGTCTGGAAAACAAGCGAACCGTCTTTATCCAGAAATATCTCATATCACTCTTTGATTTCAAGCACCAGTTCCCTGCCCTCGACAAAGCTCACTGTAAATCGGTCAGGCGCTTCCCGGCGACCCCATATCGGAGGAATGGCAGATGAAAGTGAGATAGCCACGGGCATTTCAAAAGGGTGATCTCCGACCCGGGCTTTTATCCGATGGACAAAAGCATTGAACGACATGTCCGAAGACAGGACACCGCCCACATACATAGGAATACCGCTCCCGACATTCGGATACCAGAATCTGACCGAGCTTTAACGGAATGACAGATATGTCCGCACCTGTGTCAGCCAGAATCCGTCCGACCTCGGGCCACCTTCCGAAACGCTCGGAGAAAAACGCCAGTGTGACCAGCGGTCTGGTTATTTTTCCGAAGATGTGGTGCTCTTTTTCAGCACAGGGAAATGTCAGCTTTCTCATATCAGTGTCACGGGAAAGGATCGCCAGTTGATGACCAGTCTTTTGTCAGGATATTGTTCCAGTATTCTCGGATAATGGATATCCAAATCCGGTCCCGACCAAATTTCCTCTCCGTCCGCCTTGATGAAAAATTCAAATCCGGGCAGTCCGGGTTGCAGTTTCATGTTTATCTGACTGATCTGTTTTTCAATATTTTGAAGGCGGTTTATCACTTCCGGCAATGCGATATTTTCTATGGTTGAAACTTCATTTATCATAAATAGTCTCCTGTAATATTTATCATATTGACATGTTAATTTCAGATGTTTTTTATAAACCCTTACCTCTGATTCTAATTACACGGAGCATGTAAACATATCAGCAGTTGCATTGGCTGGGTTGGCCATGATCTTTGTTTGGGCCGCTTCGCTCGGCTTGGATTGGCAAATCCAAGCCCGCCGCCGGATTTGCCAATCCGGCGGGAAATTTTCCCGCACCCATTGTTCAGCGGAGCCTTCTTTTGAAGGGCTTTTTCCCACCCGCATTTCCCTCGTGTTCCAGCCCATTCCTTTAAGAAACCGCCTCACAAAGGCCTTCATGCTGAGAATCCTCACAGAGAAGCACAATTTTTACGCGTCGTGGGCTTCATTCCGTCCACCCTCTGGCGATCTGTTCAGAAAGCCTAAGTCCTTTGTCAATTTTTGCGGGCATATTTCTTACCCGTGCCGGCCCGAGAGCATCACGCTCAATCCATTTGCCGCATTCCGGGCCGAGGTAATCTGTCAGTTCCGGGTGATGACTGATCAGTATCGCCTGCGGTAACTCATCTCCGCAGATGTCGCCGAGTTCCACGAGCCAGGGCTGAATTTCCGGCAGTGCCACATCGTTTTCCGGTTCATCAAGAAAAACAGTGTGTCCGAGATCCCGCAAGCCTGACAGAAGGGAGTAAAGAACAATCATCACGCGCTCTCCGTCAGAGATTCTCTCAAAATCAAAATAGACCGGTGCGCTTTTTCTCTGATTGTAACGGATTTAGGGGAGCTCTGTGAACCTGCCCGTGAACCTGAACATTCCTGATTCTGACGGATTTTGTGGGTTCTGTGTTATTTCAGACGGTAAGAAAAACGCGGAGGACGCAGAGGACGCAGAGGACGCAGAGGACGCAGAGGACGCAGAGGACGCAGAGAACCGCGGAGACTCCGCAGCCCTCTGCGTCCTCTGCGTCCTCCGCGTTAAAAAAACAGATTCGGACCACAAAATCCGTCAGAACCCGGAACATTCATTTACAGGCAGTCAGGTATGAGTTCAAGTTCACGGGCTCCCTAAATCCGTTATAATCAGCTTTTTTTGTTTTCACTGCGGAAGCCGACTCTGAGTATCCTGTGTCTGCCGGCCTGCTCAAGTTTGAAGGCATAAAAACCCGGGATGATATCTCGCAGTTGTTCGGTCAATTGAAATATTCTGTCCTGATGCTCCTGGGAGAGGTAACGATACCATGAGGCAAAGTTGCTGCCATCCCGGTTCAGCTAGTCGGATTCCTTTCCGGTTTCCGAGCGCATTGCCTTTGGTTGGAGGCTTATGACAAAGATTCTTTTTGCAATTTGTTCATAAGCAATTTGAAAAATTGCTCTACATTGTAGAACAAATTTGCAATTTGTTCGTGAGCAATTTGAAAAATTGCTCTACATTGTTCGGAAGCAATTTGCAAAATTGCTCTACAT
Organism: Desulfobacterales bacterium HSG2; assembly: GCA_030378035.1. Classification (GTDB taxonomy): domain Bacteria; phylum Desulfobacterota; class Desulfobacteria; order Desulfobacterales; family 4be13; genus JAUCGI01. The sequence continues at coordinate 41,250 of JAUCGI010000009.1, read as the reverse complement.
TGTAGAACAAATTTGCAATTTGTTCGTGAGCAATTTGCAAAATTGCTTTACATTGTGTCTGCGGTCATCTCGGCCTGTTTCACCCAGAGTTCCTTTCCTTTAAATACCACGGCGAGTTTCAGGATATCCCGTATCCCGGCCGCTTCCAGCTCCGCGGCATAGCCTCTCTCTTCAATCTGTTTCAGTGCCTCTTCCAGAGCTTTCTGAGGGGTCTTTTTCTTTTTCTTCCTTCTCTTACTGTCACTATCCTGATCCTCATCCTCCTCATCTTCATCCAACCGTTTGAATTCGATGAGGATGCCCTGCGCCCGGGGATCCTTCGGCTTCATCATGATGTCATATCTTCCGTAGCCTGATTCACGGTTTGATCTGATATCGTATTTCCCGGACATCCAGACGAGCATCCCCAGAACCAGCGCATGATAGACCTTTTCAGGTTCGCCGCTCAGGTCATGGTAGCTCATAATCCGCACGACAATCACGCGGAGCATCCTTTCAAAGAGTTTCACATCTCCTGTCTCCAGAGATCTCAGCATCTCCCGAAGCTGATTCGACTCGATCTTCTCATCAAACCATCTCCGGATCATCTCCCGGTATATGATGCGCACCTCGTTGTTCGGAATTTCCAGGGCAAAGCATTCGTCATCTTTCTGTTCCGCAGGTTTCAGATACCCGCTGAAAACCAGGAGACTCCACAGAAGATCGTCCCGGGTTTCCAGATCCCGCATCACAATGCTCTCATACACCGGTTTTTCAAGCCTTTTCCCCTCGATCAGTTGTCCCAGCTCCTCCCGCAGCTCCTTTCCGCTACGGGTCGCCAGCTTGTCAATCAGTCCCGTGTCCGCCGTGTTCACCCACCAGGGACGGGCCTTCCTGGATTTGCTTGCCGTGTAGCTGAGCACGGACCAGGGATTGTAGATCACCCTTTGGCCGAAAAGATAGCCGTTGTACCAGTGCGAGACCTCGCCAAGACGATCCGGGATCCCGAAGTCCCCGAGCAGCGCCCCGGTCTCCTCCTCTGTGAATCCGAAACAGGTGTCGAATTCCTCATCCAGCAATGTGTAAACCCCCGGATTGTTCAGACCGGAGAACACCGATTCCCTGGCAACCCGGAGGATGCCGGTAAGCACACCTTTGAACAGATTCACGTTGTCTTTGAGACCGCCGCTCAGGAAATTTCTCACAAACCGGATTGCGTCGTCGTAATACCCTCCGGCATATCCCGCGTGAAGAGGCGTGTCATACTCGTCAATCAGAATGACCGCTTTCTGTCCGTGATAACGGCTCAGATAATCGCTCAGGTAGCGGAGTGCGGCCTCGTAGTCCGGAACTTCGGCTTTCTGCTCCAAGACAGAGGTGAAATACGCTTTTTCCGACCTGTGTAGCAGTTCTGATCCGAGCAGGAAATCATGCCTCAGAAATTCGTCTCTGATAAGATTTGTGAGATGCTGGTACAGATGTTCCCAGGAGGCTTCCTTGAGGTCTTTGAAGGTCAGCCAGATCACCGGATATTTTCCGTGATACATCCTGAAATATTTGTCGTTACGGATGGCCAGGCCGTCGAACAGGTGTTTCCGGTCTCCGTCCGTTTTTTCGAGGAAATATCTCAGCATACTCATATTCAGGGTTTTGCCGAAACGCCGGGGCCGGGGGAGCAGGATCACTTTTGCATGGGTGTCAATAATTTCACGGATAAACTCCGACTTGTCAACATAGTAGCAATCATCTTCACGCAGTTCTTTGAAATCCGAAAAGCCGATAGGCAGCCGTTTTCTTTTTGATGGTTTCATTTTTTTTCTCCATAATGCCTTGGAATCAAGTCTTTGTCAATTTTTGCGGGCATATTTCTTACCCGTGCCGGCCCGAGAGCATCACGCTCAATCCATTTGCCGCATTCCGGGCCGAGGTAATCTGTCAGTTCCGGGTGATGACTGATCAGTATCGCCTGCGGTAACTCATCTCCGCAGATGTCGCCGAGTTCCACGAGCCAGGGCTGAATTTCCGGCAGCGCCACATCGTTTTCCGGTTCATCAAGAAAAACAGTGTGTCCGAGATCCCGCAAGCCTGACAGAAGGGAGTAAAGAACAATCATCACGCGCTCTCCGTCAGAGATTCTCTCAAAATCAAAATAGACCGGTGCGCTTTTTCTCTGATTGTAACGGATTTAGGGGAGCTCTGTGAACCTGCCCGTGAACCTGAACATTCCTGATTCTGACGGATTTTGTGGGTTCTGTGTTATTTCGGACGGTAAGAAAAACGCAGAGGACGCAGAGGACGCAGAGAACCGCGGAGACTCCGCGGCCCTCTGCGTCCTCTGCGTCCTCCGCGTTAAAAAAACAGATTCGGACCACAAAATCCGTCAGAACCCGGAACATTCATTTACAGGCAGGTCAGGCATAAGTTCAAGTTCACGGGCTCCCTAAATCCGTTATAATCAGCTTTTTTTGTTTTCACCGCGGAAGCCGACTCTGAGTATCCTGTGCCTGCCGGCCTGCTCAAGCTTGAAGGCATAAAAACCCGGAATGATATCTCGCAGTTGTTTGGTCAATTGAAATATTCTGTCCTGATGCTCCTGGGAGAGGTAACGATACCATGAGGCAAAGTTGCTGCCATCCCGGTTCAGCCGGTCGGATTCCTCTCCGGTTTCCGAGCGCATTGCCTTTGGTTGGAGGCTTATGACAAAGATTCTCTTCATCCGTTTTTTGAACTCTGTCAGTTTTTTGTTATCCTGTCTCTCAGCAATGGTTGCCAGCCCCGAGACTGACCGGTCAAAGGAATATTTCGGCCCGGCTGTGTGGTCATCGTGATAAAGCTGCACATCGCCCTGCGTAAACTCGAACAGCGGTCTGTTGTCCAGGAGAAGCTGTTCATGTTCGATTCGCTGCTTTCTGATGTCAGGGGTGTGCGATACAAGCAGCTTGTAAGAAAACAGTCCGTTCTTTCCCTGCACATCAAGTTCGAAGGACTGTTCGGCGCTGCTGACCCAGGCGGTCAGATCATCCCGATGAAACACTTCTCCGACTTTGGCATTATCCACTGTCATACGGCGAATTCCGTGAAGCAGATCAAACAGGGCGGACTTTCCCCCGCCGTTTGGCCCCAGCAGCAGGGTCAGCTCGCTGAAACTGATTTCAAAATTGACAAGACAGCGGTAATTGTTTGCGTATAGTCTTTTAAGCATTTGTGATCTTTCTTGTCGCTGGGCTTTCTTATGTTCCGTCTGATTTCGTTTCAGTCCCGTCAGGCGGCATGTTTGCAGCATTAATACGCATTTTTGTGTGCTTTTCTGCCGAACACGGTGAGCCATATAATTTTCATGTCGAGCCAGAAACTCCAGTTCTCAAGATAGTGAATATCGCACTCGACACGCTTTTCTATGGAGGTGTCGCCACGCCAGCCGTTCACCTGGGCCAGTCCGGTGATGCCGGATTTTACGAGATGGCGCACTTTGTAATGCGGAATCTCTTTTCTGAACTGTTCCACAAAATATACAAGTTCGGGTCTCGGCCCGACCACACTCATATCTCCTATGAGAACATTCATAAACTGGGGTAGCTCATCCATGCTGGTTTTTCTTAATAATTTTCCAATTTTGCTTATACGAGGATCATTCGGGCTGGTATGTTTGCTATCTGAATCTTTTTTATCTTGAACAAACATCGTTCTAAATTTATACATCTCAAATTCCTTATTATTAATGCAGATTCGTTTTTGTTTGAAAAGAACGGGACCCGGAGAGGTGATTTTAATAATAATCGCCAAGAGGAGAAAAACCGGACTGAACAGAATGAATACAGTTAAAGAAAAGATGATGTCAAAAGTTCTTTTTAAGACCCTATTCCTGAGCGCACTGAGCGGCTCGGTGCGAATGGCAACCAGGGGGATATCGCCGATGTTCTCCAGGACAGCCCGATTCCGTATGATTCGGAAAAAGTCGGGGACGATCCGTACCCGGATGCCTTCCTGCTCACACTTGTCAACCATCTCGCGGATGACCTTCTCCTCACGTAACGGCAGGGCGATGATCACCTCATCCGCATTGCCGGAACGGACAATTTCTGAAAACCTTTCAAGGCCGCCAAGATAAAATCCTCCGGGAAGCGAGTCATGATAGTCATCTGCCAGCGTGCCGAACAGCCTGTAGCCGGAATCACGCATTGACAGAATCTGATTCATGGTTTTTTCCGCCACTATGCCGCCGCCGATCAGAAGGATATGTTTTTGCTGATAGCCTGATCTGACAAGGTGCTTGGCAATCATGAAATAAAAAGATCGCAGACCTGATGACAGGAGAAACGAGAAAAGCAGGGACCACAAAATCAGCTTGTTGTTCGGCGCAAAGTTGCCGAATACGCTTACAGCAAAAATAATGCCGGCGCTCAGAAGAGAATAGCCGAGCAGAATGTTTCTTAGTATGGCGAACAACCCGGATTCAATATCCAGATATGCAACTGACAGATTATGATGGATAAAGAACCACCCCAAAGCAATACACACCATCAGAATATCAGCCATTAAAGATGTGCTGACAAACCCGCTATAATGGATATGCACACTTAGAAAAGACGCATATATGAACAGCAGATCAGCTATGAATATTGCTGCTGAATGACTTTTTTCTTTCATAAGTCACGATAATTGCAGAACGAATCTGTAACTCGTCCACAACAGATTTGCAAAAATGAAATCATTGTAGAACAAATTTTCAATTTGTTAGTAAATGTAGAACAAATTTTCAATTTGTTTGTAAATGTAGAACAAATTTTCAATTTGTTTGTAAATGTAGAACAAATTTGCAATTTGTTTGTAAATGTAGAACAAATTTGCAATTTGTTTGTAAATGTAGAACAAATTTGCAATTTGTTTGTAAGCAATTCGCAAATGTAGAACAAATTTGCAATTTGTTCGCAAGCAATTTGAAAAATTGCTCTACATTGTGGAACAAATTTGCAATTTGTTTGTAAGCAATTTGAAAAATTGCTCTACATTGTAGAACAATTCAGAGAGGCTGTCCTGCCAACTTAGCTGATTGAATAATATCGGCATATTGAACCAACTTGTCGTTTTGCAATCCGGACCTGTTTTGCTGAACAAATTTGGTTACAGAACTGGCGACATGTTCAAATAACAATTCCGCAGCCAGTTTTTGCAGATAATAATCCCCATGTTCGGTGGCGATAATTTGCCATGCGACTGGCACAGTCAAAGTCGGATTACGCTCAGACAACTCATTCAGGGCCGAGGTGGCAATGTAAAGTTCATTACATAGCGCCAATTGGCCTAAGATATCGTCTGGCAAGGCAGCATAATTAATATCATGATCGTCTAACATCATTATATCTTCCACATTCATGAGTTACTCCTAACTTTCAGACCTGTCAGACATGAAAATCACGGTTGCCAAATAGTTTCGGCCATCGTTCAGGACTTGCCAATAACTTTGAATGTGCAACCTGCCTAACGGGGCATCTATTTCACTAAACTTATAGCTGGTTTCGGAAACTGACTGACCCACCATTAACAGATGCTCAAGAAGTTGTCTCACAAGCTCCTCCGAGTCTCTGAGTCCCACATCCCGGACAGCTTTCAAATTTCCCTGCGAACGCCGCCAGTTATATTCCAAACGCTCTAACCGTTCCATACGTTTCAATTTTTCCTGGTCCCTGGAAAATTTACGCTGATTGCTATGCCGCTCCTGACGTAATTGTGACAGTTCAACCTGTTCCGGAAACTGAATCCGACCCAGACCAAACATCGTGATTTTGGTGACAGAGATAAGGACATTTCCTTGTTTGGCGCACTGAATTGTTTTACCATAAGGCGAGGGGATTTCAACAAGTTCAAATGGTGTAGCATCTGTCATATATTAACCATTATTTAATAATTTCTGGATTTCCGTGACGGTACAATTTATCCCGACTGGAATCAGAAGCTCCTCAGACCGCACCAGCGAATTTTCGGTTTTCGGAGTTTCTGTGTATAAATTTGCAGATGTAGGACAAATTTGCAATTTGTTTTGAAGCAATTTGCAAAATTGCTCTACAGAAAGCGTGAAATTATTATTTCGCAACAACATTCCGCAACATTGTCTCAAATTGAGAGATAATATTGTCCCGGTCATAGAATGCGCTCCGAGCAACCGCATTCTTCTGCCATGTCGGATAATCCGTGTTCTCGGGCAGACTGCTTATAAGATCAGTCATCTGCGGAAGCTGCGACCATGAGAACCGGGGTCCCGGTTTTATCTGCTCCATTTCCTGACCCAGCGGACTCGTATCATCACATATCGCAAGAACAGGTGTGCCGGATCTGATTCCGGGAATTAACTTGCTCGGAATAAACGATCCGCCGCTGCCATATTTTTCGGTGATCACGAACAAATCTGCATGATGCAATGCCCGGGCAAATCCTGATTCATTCTCCGAGGGTATGTTATATTACAGAGTAAGGTCTTATCAATATTTCGGCAGATATGCCCAGCCCTTTTTGCAGATTTCTTATCATATTGATCGACAATGATTGTTTCCGATTTAGTATTTCTGAAACACGATCCCTGTTACCAAGATATTGCTCCATATCTTTGCGGGTAATCCCCTGACTCTCCATATGGTGAATTATTGCTTCAATCGGATCAGGAGGATCAATAGGATAGTGTTTTTTTTCATAAGCCTCAACCAATGTTGTCAGCACATCTAATTTATCTCCTTCAGGTGTGTCAGGTTCTGCTCCCATTAACCGTTCAATTTCAGCTAAGGCCGCATTGTAGTCACTTTCTGTTTTAATTGGTTTGATATGCATCAACCGCCTTTTCTCAAAAGCCCCGCACTCATCAGACATCTTTCCACATAGGGATGCAGACCGTCAGGGATGTGGTTTACCCATTTGTAATCAAGATGGTGTTCATCCAAGCGGATCGGACAATCCGTTTCAAAGGGATACATAATGAAACAGCTATTGATGGTATGCACCGGAATTCCGTCCGGCCCGTCAGGGAAGATTGTTTCCGAGGTGTGAATTATCGGTCCCACATAACCCTCTGTTTCGACTTCCTCTCTGGCCTTCCGAATGGCCGTTTCTTTCATCTTTTCCCCTTTCAGGACTCTTCCGCCGGGGAGCCACCACCTGCCTTTCACAGGAGGGTTTTTTCGCATGACAAGGAGGACTGACTCCCGGGCAACAATCGCCACATCCACACAGGCAATGGGAACATTCTCAAGGATCTGATTATACAGTTTCTGCGGAATAAATTTGTTCACAGATGTTTCACTTGTTCCTTAATCCACGGGTAGGTTTTTCGCAGACCTTCAATAAGCGGCCATGCCACATCCACACAGGCAATGGGAACATTCTCAAGGATCTGATTATACAGTTTCTGCGGAATAAATTTGTTCACAGATGTTTCACTTGTTCCTCAATCCACGGGTAGGTTTTTCGCAGACCTTCAATAAGCGGCCATGTCGGTTTCCACCCAAGCATCTTATAGACCAGACGGTTATCAGAAGATCTGCCGCGTACCCCCAGCGGGCCGGGTATGTGTCTGATGGATACCTTTTTACCTGCAATATCCATAATTTTCTCGGCAAGCTGGTCAATCGTGACCATCTCATCCGAACCGATATTGACAGGGCCGGTCCAGTCAGAGCGCATGAACCGAAGAGTACCCTCCAGACATTCGTCAATGTAAAGAAATGAGCGTGTCTGTCTGCCATCGCCCCAGACCTCTATCTCCCCACCGTTTTCCTTTTCCGCAATTTTCCTGCAAAGCGCGGCCGGAGCTTTCTCACGCCCATCATTCCAACTCCCTTCCGGCCCAAAGACATTGTGGTAACGGGCAACACGGACTTTCATGCCATAGTTGCGGTAAAACGCCAGATACAGACGCTCGCTGAACAGTTTTTCCCAGCCATACTCGCTATCCGGCTGTGCCGGGTAGGTTGAATCTTCGGCAGTTTTGGGATTGTCAGGGTCTTCCTGATTGTATTCCGGATATACACATGCGGAGGAGGAATAAAAGATATGCTTCACATTCCGCTTCTGGCAAGCGTCGAGGATATTCAGATTAATCATGGCTGAATTGTGCATGATGTCCGCATCATTTTCGCCGGTAAAGACAAACCCTGCTCCGCCCATATCCGCTGCAAGCTGATAGACTTCATCAAAACGCTGGTCAACGGTATGGCGACATATATAAGAATCACGCAGATCACCGATAACAAAGTCATCCGCTTCAGTCTCAGAAAACTCAGGGTATTTCAGATCAACCCCACGAACCCAGAATCCCTCATTTTTCAATCTTTTGATCAAATGGCTGCCGATAAATCCGCCAGCCCCGCACACAAGTGCCTTTTTCATTATTTCTCCTCAAATAAACTCGTTTATCGCTGAATAATCTTTTCAAACTTGTCTGTAATTTTATTTATATCAAATGTTTTATGTGCATACGCCAAGCCATTTTCTGCAAGCGAAACACGCAGATGTTCATCATTTATCAGCTTCATGGCTGCGTTAATATACACAGTTGAATCTGACGGAGGGACAACTATGCCCGCCCGGTTGCTTTCAACAATCCGGGCTGCCAGGTTCTCCTGGGGAACAGCCAGAAGCAAGGCTCTTTTAGTACACAGGTATGTCAGCACTTTGGAAGGAACTGCAAAAACGCCTGCATCTGATTCCAGAATGGCTAACAGAATATCTGCTGATGCAAGTACGCTGGGGAGCATTTCAAATGGCTGAAACGGCAACAGAGTCAGATTGTCCAAACCATGATATGCTTTCTTTTCTTTTAAAAATTCAGCACCTGGGCCCTCTGATATGACGACCATCTGAATGTCTTTTCTCTCTCTGAGATGAATGGCCAGGCGTAAAAGCAGATCCGGATTATGCTTCATTCCCAAAGTGCCTGAATACAAAAGACAAAACTTTTCATCCAAACCATGCTCACGGCTCCAGGTATTTGATTTCGGCATCAGGGGCAGTTCGTCAAGAGGCGCCCAGTTTTCAATAACACTCACCCGATTGGCTTTAACAAGTTTTGATGGCATGTATGGAAGAAAATCCTCCGTGATCAGCACAATTTCATCGCTCTTCTTCCATAATGATCGCTCAAAGTGCTTGAAAAAGAATCCCAGTCCTCCCCCGATAATCGGCAATTTTTTTCTGAGGGCCTTGCCAATACCGACTCCTAAGGCATCTTGTACCCAAAAGACAAACTTGATCCGCTTGTTGCGGCTTATTTCGCATAGATACGCCTGGGATCTGAGAGGGTTGTTTGCAGATATGATCACATCCGGTGAATAGTGTAAAACGGCCTTGACAATCGCTTGTCCAAGTTCCTTTTCCTGCTTCCAGCGAGAAAAGAGGCCGTATTTGTTGAACTCTTCGGATAGTCCTATCGGAAGGATATCAAATGTGTCCGGGTCATCGCCTTTTTTTGTAAGTATGCCGCGTGGTGTCTGTACTGATGAACAAAAGGTGTGAAGAACCTGATGCCCACGCTTTGCGAGCGCACGGCTAAGTTGTATCTCAAAAGGATGCCCTGCGTGATCATGGATAAGAATTTTCATTGATTGATTTCAGTTTTAAAAGAATACCATCGGCAACGGTGTTGGCAAGACGCTCTTCTTGAAATGCCTGCCGAGTGTACAATCATCAAGGCCGTATTCAGCAGGCGCATAGCATAAGTCGCTGAACACAGCAGCGCCGCCTCCGCAGTCAGGGTGGAAAGATTTGTGACAACAAGAAAATCAGCATTTAACTAAATTAAAAAGTACATACTGATTCCAACTCAAAAATAATGAACGGGTGTGAGTCCATTTCTCAATATGATCCGCAAATCGAATCAGAGGATTATCAGGATAAGGACGCAGCATGAGTGATGTAAACACTGCAATAGGCGCACATACTAAGCCACAATACATCATTTCTGCATGCCATAGCCCTGATTCAACAATAATTTGAATATCTTTGTTTGAAAAGGGCTTTTCATCAACTGTACGAGCATCAGGTGTTAGCACCCGAAAGAGTTTCAAAAGCGGATTATCTGCCAAGCATTCTTGAAATAATGCACGGCCGCCCGGTTTGAGTACACGATGAACCTCGCCTAATGTGATTTTATAATCAAGATGATGCAATATGCCATAGCCGATCACGATATCAAAGGTATCATTTTCAAATTCCAGAGTATGTGCATCCATAACCTTGAATGAGAAATCATCCTTCAAAAAACCAGCAGTTAGAGCTTGTTGGGTTGCATGATCAATGTAATTAGGAGAAATATCAATGCCATAAACTATGGCACCACGCTTCAGAAATGTCAGACTTTGCTCACCAAAGCCACAACCCAGATCAAGTATCTTTTTACCTTCAATCTCGCTGACGTATTCCTCCATTTTATTGTATAAACGCTTTATGGAAGGGTAACACCTAATATGATAAAAATGTTCTTTAATTTTATAACTCTCCGCCAGTACATCACTTTCCGAGTGCGCCTCGCGTTCTCTTTCCACACGCTCTTGAAATAATTGGTTTCCAGAACTCATTTTATTTACCCTGATATTTTTCAGCAATAAGAACTAAACAATCTCCCTTACCCATCTTGTTCCCCAAAAAAAGAAATGGAAAGAAGAAAAAGCGAACAATCAGCATCCACGGTGCAATAATGAATGTTGAACGCAACTGCCGGGTCGGTAGGCCATATCTTGCAAACAAGGCTGAAATCATAGTATGCGTTACCCACAAAGCAGGGGTTTCCTGTCTCATATTTATTATGTGAAATCCAGCATCTTTCAGTAACTTGATTAGAACTTCAGGGGAAAAATGAACAATGTGAAAAGGAACATGCCAGTTGATCCAATAGCGACCAAAGGTACCTCGTTGCCAACTCTCTATATTCGGGCAACTGATCCAGATCTGACCGTCCGGCTTGAGAATGCGGGCAGCATGGGTAAGCATTTCTCTCGGATTCACAGAATGTTCCAAAACATGAGATAATACCACCACATCGTATAATTGTTCCGGATGAAATGTTTCCAAAGGATCGGTGAATACCCGAAATCCTCTTTTCCCTGCCTCGGATGCTGCCCGCTCATTGAGTTCCAAGCCTTCTGCCGTGAACCCGTTCTGCTTATAAATCTGAAGTCCCTGGCCCTCATTACATCCGATGTCCAGCAATCGCCCTTGTCCACGCCGGGAATGAAAACAGATATCGCCGTCTATTGCCATCCACACGCGGTAGAATACGGATTCCAAAAATGCTTTGCGGAGTTTGGTGTATAAGCCCTTTTTGCTTCCGCCGAAATTGTAATAGGTTTCATAAAGTTGTTTCAGTTCATCAGCGGGCGGACATGGCGACAATTGGATCAGTCCGCATGATTCGCACTGACAGATATTAAAAAAACCTTCCACTCCGAAGCGAGTATCGAAAATTCCTTCATCAAGTATCGAAAGTTCGTTCCTGCAAAACAGACAACTATGGATTTTTTCGAGCATCAGCTATCTCCCACCTTTTCAGAGATCAGGAATGTAATTCGGTTACCCCGCCGGTTCTAAAGAACCTTCAGTATCCAAAACGATGTCCCGTCTCCATTTGGAAGTGCATAGAATTTTGGAAGTGTCACAACGGTTCTTATACTTCCCGGCAATATCAATAACTTCTGTCAGAAGGCCCTCATTCAATGTAATGGGATTCAGTCCCATATTGAGAAAGTTCTCGTTGCACACGGACAGGGTATTTTCTGAGTCTTCCTTCCTGGGGTTTGCATAATACCGTATTTGAGCGCCTGTCATTTCCGAAATCATCACAGCCAAATTGCGAAGTGTGTGTGTTTCCGTTGCCTGATTTAATATCCGCACTCTTTCCCCCCTGGCAGGCGGGTTTTCAATTGCAAGCTTAATACAATTCACAGTATCTCTGATATGAATAAAAGCTCGCGTCTGTCCACCCGTTCCATGAACGGTCAGAGGATGGCCGATGGCAGCCTGCATAAGAAAACGATTCAGCACCGTACCGTAATCTCCGTCATAATCAAATCGATTTATCAACGCCTCATCCAGCATAGTTTCCGGTGTGTTGGTACCCCATACAATGCCCTGGTGCAAATCCGTAATGCGGGTCCCATCGTTTTTATTATAGTAGTAAAACATCAGGGCATCCTGAGTTTTGGTCATGTGATAGATGCTGCCCGGATTCGCCGGATAAAGAATCTCGATATCCTTAAAATCTTGCTTACACTCGACTTTAACTTTGAGATAACCTTCGGGAATGGGCATACCCGCAGTTCCGTACCCATACACGCCCATGGTTCCAAGATGAACAAGGTGGACATCCTCTTCACTCTCGGTAATGGCGCAAAGCGTATTATGTGTGGCATTAATGTTATTGTCAACAGTATATCGTTTATGGAAAGGCGACTTCATTGAATACGGAGCTGCCCTTTGTTCGGCAAAATGTACGATTGACATGGGCTTTAACTCCCTGATCAAAGTATAAAGTTTGTGATATTGGCTGGAAACATCGAGATGGATGAATTGTATTTCCTTCCCGGTCAGGGACTTCCAAGCTTTGATGCGAGTGCTGATAGGTGTGATAGGCGTTAAAGATTCACATTCCAGGTCAATATCAATTTTTCTTCTGGAAAGGTTGTCAACAATCGTTATATCATACCCGGCTTTAGAAAGTCCGAGGCTTGTCGGCCAGCCGCAAAAGCCATCGCCCCCCAAAACTATGATATTCTCATCCACAGATATACTCTCCTTTTTCCTTATAAGATTTCTTTAAGGATTACAATATATTCGCTTTAACGGAGATTTGTTTGAAAAAACCATTCCAATAAAATGGTTCTGCATTGCAAACAAAAAATTTTCGCAAGCAACTTTCTGACACCCTCTGAATCAGTGGGAAAGCTCTGAATTTGCGTCTCATCCGGAAATTCAAACGATTCAGAGATTTCGGCTACAAACCCATAGAGCTTCTGGTTGGAGAAGGAACTGTTTATCGGCCAGCCTTCCGTATTCAAGGCATGCATTGTATGTATAAGAGATCGTTTAATGTGAAGCTCTCTTTCAAGAATCACAAAGGCCGTCTCTTTCGGTTCAGCCTCCTTGGGATTTCGTCCGCCGGGAAAATCAAAAGTCGCGGCATGTATTCCATGCCTGTAAAACTGGCGTGGAAGTATGATTCTGTTTTTGTGTAGCGGAAAAACGATTACAGAATCATCTTTCTCGATCCTCCAATATTCTAATTGATTACCGTTTGAATCAAGAATATTTTCTCCAAAAATTGTCACCCACTGAGATTGTATTGTCACAAAACAATTTATAGTTTTCCACATGTAGTTTTTATCTTTCTGTGGCTCATTCAATGAGACATAATAATTCTCTGCGATAATTGCAGCGCTAACGATTTAAAGTTTCTTCATACGTTCTTTTATAAATAGCCGCACATTTTTCAACCGAGAGATTCGTTTCAACAAACTGACGCCCCCTTTCCCCCATTTTTTGCCGAAGGCAAGCTGACTTCAAAAGTGGCAGAGTTGCCTGAACCATTGCATCGGGATCAAGAGGCGGCACCAAATAACCTGTCTTCCCGTCAATTACTATCTCGGAAACGGAACCTACATCTGTAGCGACAACTGGTATTTTCAAGGCCATAGCCTCACTTTGAACAGTTCCGCTTCCTTCGGTTCGAGGAACTGATGTCATCCAGAAAATGTCAAATGCCTGTGCTAAGAAAGGAACCCTGTCTTTCGGATCCTTAATGATAACATCTTCTCCTATACGAAGCTTGAGGAAATCAATACGCTTATACAGATTTTCAATATATTTTTTATGAGTTTCTGGTTTTGTGCCAAGTATGACAAACTTTATTTCCGGGAATTTTTGTTTTAACTTTGCAGCCGACTCGACAAAATAAATATGTCCCTTTGCCGGATTCAAATTTTGTATATTACCTATAATCATATCCTTGCTATTCAGTCCCAATTCAGAACGAGCTTTCAGACGAAGTTCAGGGTCAGGGACAAAAATGTTTGTATCGACAGGTGGATAATAGTTTATAATGTTATTTCTTGTTTTTTGCGTCAGCAGATGATCCTTGGCCACAGCATAACCGTTACACATGACTTTATTTGCCATGCTATGGACAAACGGCAACAAGAAATACTGCAACAATCGGGGCGTTCCGGTGTCAACAATTTGCCAGATAACTTTAACACCTTCAAGTTTTGCCGCTAACGCACCATGCGGATTAATCAAACCGTTTAATTGTACAATATCTGTTTTCTTTTCATGAATAATTCTTTGAATATGTAGCACCTCAGGTATGAACCCTGAAAAGAAGTTGAAGTGTTCTGACATTTTTGTCGTCCTTCGCATTCTATGCAAGGGTATGGCCATAACATCAATATTATTTTTTCGCAGTCTCTCAAACGCATTCCCTTTTTGCTCAGGAATCAAAACAATTGTTTCAACACCTAACTTTTTTAGCGCAGGGATAAGCTGCATATTTCTATTATGGGGGCCGCCAAAAACAGGATAATGGATAATACTTAGTACTCGAATCATAGTTTTAACGCTATTTATGCTTATTGCGAATAGAAGCTAACTTGTCTTTCGTGAGGATAATAGTCTTTTTACTGACGCAACAAAGTATTCAGCCAACTTTTGCGGTGTCCATAGTTTTGCCAATGTAAGGCTTGCCTGTGACATTTGTTCCAATTCTGTGTCATCACAAGTGGATATTCTTAGCATAGCGTCTGCTAAAGGTTCCGGTCGAGGCGGTATAAGATAACCGTTTACACCGTCACGAACAAAAGCAGTGACAGCGCCACAGGGATATGTAGCGATAACAGGAAGCCCGGATGCTGTGGCCTCATGGATCACCACACCCCATGGCTCCCAAAAACTTGGCAACACAAAACAACTTGCATTTTGCATAATCACAGGTAATTGATCAGGTTGTACAAAACCGAGAAGTTTGACTCCCTGAACATTTTCCAACAGATATTGCAATTCGCCAGTTCCCACTATTTGCAGACCCCACGGATCCGCAGTCTGCTTTCGATAATTCCGATATGCCAGGGTCAAATTTTTTACGCCTTTGACAGATATCAAACGACCGACAAACAGAAAGTTTTTTGGACGTTCATTGATAGACAAGTCCGTGATAAATCGGTTTACTTCTGCAGAAGCATAACCATAAAGAACATTGTCATAACCAAGCTTACGCGCAAAGTAAGCCTGACGATCTCCAGCCACGAGGAATGTATCAATACTGGGTTTTAAAAACCAGCGGCTTGATAAAACACCGAGTCGCTGCTTAATCGTTCCATGCCATTGGTTGTCCATTCCTGAAACAACGAAAACTCCCTGGCGGCGAAGTTTCCTTGTGATTCTCATAAAATGGGGAAAACTCCATGAACACATCAATACACAGTCCGGGGAAAAATCAGTCACCAGCTTCTCTAACTTCAGGTTTCGAGAATCCTGCAATGCTTCATGGCAAAACGCAAGATCAAACTTTTTATATGGGGCATCACTTTTAGTACCTTGGTATATCAATTGCAGTCGGCAATTTTGCGTTATGGCAAGTTCCTTAAAAAATGCCACTGAATAGCTTGCCAAAGATGACCATAAGATTGTAATTTTCATCCGCTTAACCTTCAATTCAAATGCATTCGCTCATTAAATCAGACCTCAAGGTTCAAGTTTGCTTACGACATTATTTATTATTTATTTTAAGTGTGTAATTTTATTACGAAATATTTTAATCACGCAATCACTTATACGAAAAATGAATCCGACAGGGTCAAGAAGCCATTTTTGCAATCGTGCAACCAGCCTGAAGATCACATCAATGCGTTTTGGCTCTCTGCCAATAATTTTTTTGAATATGCGGTGGCAGTCACGCAGATATTCCTTTTGCAATTTTTGAGATCCGGAAATTGATGAATCATGAATTGTAAATACTGACCAATAATCGCGCACTAACTTAAATTTTTTACAGGATAAACCAAAATCAACCAGCAGCTCTGCGTCCCAACAGGTTCGGTTTTCGATATTAAAACCCCCTACATCAAGAAATGCCTGTCGCCTGAAAAATGTTGATTGTTGCATGATACATGTCCCTTTATAAGCATAGCACCAAAGATTAAAAGAAGTAGATCGAAATCTTTTAATAATATCGCCGTTTGGGTCAATTATGTATCCCCATCCATAGACGACATCCAGAGATGAATCGCTCTGAAAAACTTTAACTGCTTTCCGAACAGCACCCGGCAGATAGGCATCATCAGCATTAATATAGCCAAATATATCGCCTGTTGCATAGGCAAAGCCTTTGTTTAAGCCGTCTGCCGGGCCTTGTGGTCCGGTTCAGAAATCACTTTTGCAATTTCAGGTCTATAGCGTTCAATGATTTCCCTGCTTCCGTCAGTGGAACCTAGATCAATATATTCAATATCCTCATAATCTTGTTCAAGCACCGATTTAATCGCTCTCTCAAGAAACTCAGCTTGATTATACGAGATAGTAATAATTGAAACCTTCATTTTTTATTTTTCGCCTCCTACTCAATGCTTCGGACAGTTTTTGAAAGTCAGGGATAATGAAAAAGCCAGCCTGCTGAAATCGGACGATTTCAGTTTTCGGGCTGAAAATCATTAGACTCAATGAAAACAGCGGGTTACACAAATACCTTCTAAGAAACTGGCAAAGAACTGATTGGAATCTTATCGTTCGACTTATCTTTATTGATCTTTCCACTGCTGCTATTTTCAATATTCAACAATGCAAACAGGCCGATTACAAGAATCCATTTCACTCTGTTGTGAAATTGCGGAGCGGTCATATCAAAAAGCAACGAACCGCTAAAACCGCACAAAATGATAATCATCATGCTCCGTTTGTCAAAATCGTTCTTGAAGGTTTTGTAAATGCTTTTAAAACAAATTATCAGTGGTTTACCGTAAAACCAGAGACACGAAATCAGACCAAAAATTCCTATGCTGGCCCAAAATCGAACCACAGTGTTATGGACGAATAGTTTCGACGTAAGTGTTGCTGTATGCTCCACTCCGATCCCGGTTATCGGATATTCCCAAGCATACTTCATGGCTTGCTTCATTGACTCCACTCTCTCTACGTCCGGCCTATATTTTCCAATATCCGTCTTCAGCATGATCTTCATTCTTGCAAACGGATTCTGCGGAAACAGAGTTAAAGTTGCCTGAACAACAGATACAATTATTAAAAGGAAGATCATAAAAGAAAAAAAATTCTTTCTCTTTACTATTAAAATATAAGAAAGGAATAATTCCAATGCAAAAGCAAGGATCCCCGCTCTTGATCCGGTGATCATAGCACAAGTGAGCACACTTATGAAATAAATCCCCCCACAAATTCTTAAAAACACGGTTTTTGAAGATAATGTTACCGATATCGCTATGGGAAAAACAATTACAAGGAGTACCGAAAAGTTATTCGGATGACCCATAACACCGCCGAATCGGGTATTTTCTGATGCTGTCTTTATATTCAGGTTAAGTAACTGATCTAAATAAGCTGTCATTTTTGTATGCAAAAGATAATCGCTCAAGCATGTTGTGATAGGAAGCAGGGAAGCAATGGCTAGGATAATAAACATCCATCTGACTTTTCTGACACTATCGAAAAGAAAAATTCCACAAGGCAGCCAGATACCGAAAAGAAAGATGTATTTACCTGTTGAAATTAATGCTGTTCTAATATCATCAGAAGCCATCATTGATAGAACTGATCCGAAAAGAAAGATTAAAAAAGGGATAAGTAACGGATTGCTCCTGATGAACAGTTTATGTAAGTTACCCTTAGACACAAGGACATTAACAAATAATAAGAGTGCTGATAGCAGATAAAATAAGTCAGAACCGTTGAAAAATTCACCTCCTAACCTGAATGTCGTAAGACTAATCAAAAGTGTTCCAATGTGAAAAAAAATAAGTGAGAGATTGATTTTATATATAACCGAAACTAATATAAGAAGGAATAACAAGAATAAAGCAATAGCGTACACCGATGATAAATTTACCAGAATGCTATGAGTAATGGCATATAAAATAATTAGCAGCCAAATGCTCTGTTGACCTGCGATTCTGTCAATAGTTCTCATTCCTTAACAGTTTCCTTTCTGAAGAAAAATAATTGCTGATTATAACGCCTTTTGGGGAACTTCGTTTTCAGAGGCTCCAACCCTGTCATTCCGGGCAAAAATGATAAAAATCGGCAGGATTTTTATCATTTTTGACCCGGAATCCACCCTGCTCTCCAAAAGGCGTTATAATCAGAATAATTGAAAGTGTTACAGGTAGATAAACCAAATCTCCATGGTTGACTCTCTGCAAAAGAATACCAGCAAACTTATAAGCAATGTAGATTTCAGCCCCCTGTCACTCTTTCATCAATTATATAAATTAAACTCAATAAAATTGGAACAAAAAGATAAGCAGAACGAGCGCCTGTAAGAAAAGATGCCAAGACAACAAGAAGCAGTGTGGCTTTAGCAAATATCCTCCATTTCAAGGATGTATCCATTTTCATCAGGACATAAGCAGGAACCAATAACAGGTAACATAAAATCACACCTTTTTTTCACGGATGAATCCCCTGACAATCCCACTCAAACTTTGGTGATACTTCTCCCATGTAAAGGATTTTGCCAGTTCCCTGGCATTCCGGCTCATTGAATCTCTAAGATACTGGTCTTCATATAGCAACAAAATTTTTTCCATCAATGCTTCCACATCACGGATCGGAACGATATAACCTTCCTTCCGGTCACACACAACGGAACCTGAATTAGGAGTCGTAATCACAGGCAACCCGCTGGCCAAAGCCTCGTAAACAGCTATGGCTGATCCTTCATGCAGAGATGGATACACAAATATATCTGAATTTTGAAAAACCTTATGTACTTCAAAGTGGGGAACATGCGGGATATGCCTGAAAATATTCCGATATGGTTTCAAACCTTCACCACTGCCGATAATTCCACCTACTAAAACGAGTTCAGCCCGAGGCAGGGCAAGGCGTTTGAATGCCTCAAGGAGATACTTGATTCCCTTCCTCTGGGTAATACTTCCGACAAACAGGATGCGAAAAATATGATTACCGTGTTTCGGCCGTGGACGAAAACGATCAATGTCAGCGCCATAAGGAAGGACTACAATCCTCGATGCAGAAACACCAGTTTCATAAAGACTTTCTTTTACATAGTCAGAACCTGCCAGCACAAAGTCAGCAGTCAAAATCTCTTCAGTGCAACGTTCGATCATCACCTCCCGGACATTATTGAGAGACATGGTATCAGCAAAATCCGGATGAAGCCAGGCTTCTTCATTCATAATTCTGAGCCCGGCCTTAATATATCCGATCATCTGGCTCAAAATACATACAGCCCCAACTTCTCTTGCTACATTGAAAGTGTATAATGCTGAACCGTCAAAACAAAATACAGCATTCGGACATAACGACCTGACAATCTTGGCAGTCCGTGTGTCATGCCATGAATTTGTCAACAATGTCGTGTCTGGAAGGACTCTGTTTATTGGCCCGACTGATCGCAACACCTTGAAGAACAAATCGTCGCATGGATATGAACAAATCAGGTTCTCATTAAGACCTTCCAGTTTGCGCCGTTTAAATTCATACTGCAAGAGTTTTGAATATTTGCGTGGAAAAAACCGAAGGATTTTGTCAAAAAAGCCTTGGTCCTTGTAGTAAAACCGGGTTATAAATTTCTCAAGTAGCCCTGCTTCTTGGAGGCTAAACGCTATTTGGTAAGAATGATGCATACCAGGATGAGAAACAATGCACCGTGGATGTGGATAATTCCTTTCTTCTGATAATACTGTTTCACAACAATCTTTGAGCATTTACTTTTTCACCTTTCTCGCATATACTAATAATTCATCACCACAAGGATTAATCCAAGAGTTCTTGTCACATATACTTGATCTGATCACTTTTGGATTATATGGTTCAGAAAATGTTTTAATGCAAAATCCGTATTTCGGCAGTATGGTTTCAAAAAAGCTGGCATCTAACGCCAACGGATGTTTCTCACAAATCATAGGTCCCCACTTGGTCTTATATTTTTTGGCATTTTCTCCGCCACAATTCGGTACGAATAGCAGCAGGATACCGCTTGGCTTCAACAGATCATTAAATTGTTCAAACACCCCACGAAGTGTTCTAAAACATGCGATGAGAATATAATATCAAAAGAAGAAAGCGGAAATTTATTCAGGTTGCTATATTCATCTATGATAGTGACACCCAAATGAATACGTCCAAACTCGGCTCGCTGCTTTGATATTTCAAAACCTATCGCATCATAGCCTGCCTCTCGGAGCTGCAAAGTAGCATAACCCCATGAACAACCAAAGTCTAAAACTGTTCCACTTGGCATCAATTCTTTAAGAGTTGCAATTTTTACAGAAAAATCTTTTTCGGTTTTTCTGAATTGAGTTCTCTTAAACTTATCCAAAAGTGCGGGATCAGGCTTTACTCAAAAAAACCTCCTCCGTCTCAAAATTATCTCATCTACAATAATATTGGACTAAACTTAAACGGCCATGGTCTGTCAGTCACAACGAAATATGAAAATAACCCATCTGTTTATACCGTGATTCTCCGATAAAAACTAATTATCTCTTTATATTCTAAAGAAATAATCGCTATCGTCCATATCGTAAGTATGATCCCGGCATTCAAAACCGGATTGATTGGGCGATATTTCAAATATATCCCCAAGCAGGAAAGGCAACAGCCTAAAATCATCGGAATGCCTGCGATCCGCATCCACCTGATCCGAATACCAATGATATGTAATTTTCGAGCCAAAAACAGTGTTGATATAGCGATCCCTGCACTCATTGACCAAGGTACATAATACCAGATATCCACCCTGACTGAGACAAGTCCAATCACCATACTGACAATAATAATACTTATAATACGAGCTATTGTTACATCTCTGACGTATCCTTTAGCCAACAAAGCATGCTTTACAATTGCCCACAACGGTGCAGTTGTAAGAAACAAGGCAAATCCTCTCAAAAAAGGTCCCGCTTCGGCCCATTGTTCACCGAAAAGGATTTTTAAAATCATATCAGGGAAAAGATACACTGACAATCCTATGGGAAATAGGATTCGCATACTTATCAGAAGACTCCAGTATAGACCTTCGGATATTTTTTCGTTTTCCTGTTTCAATTTTGAATAAAGGGCGAATCCTACTTTAGCGGAAAAAGGAGCCAGCATAGTATTCGGCAACTGGGCTATATAAAACGAACGCTCAAAAAGTCCCAAAAAGTTAGTGCTACCAAGAGTACCTAAAAAAAATACAGGCATCCGGGAAAAACAGACCTCACTTATACGCATAAAAAACATGTTGTAGGCATATTGCCAAATTTTTAAAGCCGTCTGTTTATCGAATCGAATCCGAAATGTATATTTTGAGAAACAAAGCATCCCTGCAAAAAGAAGGGTAATGCTTAAAATCTCTCTAACCAACAGGCTCCAAGGCCCGAAACTGGCATAACCTAGCATCACTGCTATGATTACTGCTGAACTTCTGGTCATCCCTGTTATAACTGCAACGCGACGGAAGAGAAAATTTTTTTCCATCTGGGCAGAATAGATAGAACTTGGAACCTGCAACACCTTTACCACGCAGAGAAGAAAAAGGAAGATAACAATTTTTCTATTATAAAAAAATGAGGCCCCAAAGCATACACACACTCCAAGCAAAAGCAAAACTACACCGAGAAGCCAGGAAAGAACCATAGCTGTATTAAAAATTTCCGGTTCATTTTGCAGAGAAATACATGCCATGGCCAACCCAAATCCTCCAATCATAAAAAGGATTTCACTGATAGACATGGCAAGCGCAAATGTACCGAAATCCTCCGGAACCAGCATACGTGCCAGCAGAACCTGTCCACAAAAGTTGATGGTAAAGCTTATATAACTGACACCCGCCATCCATAAGCTGCTACTGACAGATTTTCTCGCTAATGACATCAGCGGTTATCTTTTTGCGGAACATGCCAGTTTTTTTCTACCATGGCTGTCATAATTCGGATACTTTTCTGGTAGAACGGAGGGAGCAGGTATCTCCACTTTATGTCAAGCTTGACAGGATCCTTTCGGTACCGCATCTCGTTACCTGAAATGCCATGCTGTGTATTTCTGAACTGATCCACTACACTCGGATCGTATGGAAGTTCAAGCCAATGCATGAGTTGTTCTAAAGTTTGGTGCGGTGCATCTGCCAAGTCTTCATAACCAAGTTTAATAACATTTGATGGAGAAAAGTGATTTCTGACAGCCTGATGTATCAAAAAATTTTCTACAATCCATCTTCCTGTCATGCGAAAAGTTCTCTTAAATCGAAGCCAGCCCCTATCATTTTTTGTCATAGAAAAAACAAACGCCTGTGGTATTTTCATAAGATGGATAACTTTCAAATTAAAATAGCCTGATTGCCGAAGCCATAGAAGACGATAAAGGTCTTTGGATGCGTCCACGAGCCAATTGACTTGACCTCCTTTATATACTTTGGCTCTTTGGAGAACATCGTTCAGAACTTCAGCATTTTTTTTGCCATAGTTTTCTAAGGTTTTTTGACGATTGAGATTTCCCCAAGATTTTCTCATAATATATGGGAATTCACCAAAGCGAACAACTTTTCCCCCTCCACCTGTTTCACGAAAATGATGAATGATGCCACTTTCAAGGAGAGAACTATGATCTAAAATAATTGGCTTCCAAAAATCACATTGGCTTATGTGTTTGCCACAGCCACAGGGCTGTTTTGAATTTTTAAGTTCCCAGTATAAATTCTGAAATTCACCCGTTGACCAGATATTAGGATGGGCACCAAGCAACAGATCTAAGAGGGTCGATCCCGATCTTCCGTTACTTGCAATGTAAATAATATTGATTTTTTTATTTGTCATTTCCATATGTTTCACCACAGATTATTATTTTCATGCCACATCTTGTAGCACATCCCTTAAACGTGTAAAGTGTGTCTCATTGTCCGCTACCAGACTTTGCCTTGCATATTTTTGCTCTATCACCACCAACCTTCTGATTACGCTCATCCCAGCTCAGTCCCAAAGATTCATAGCCGCGGAGAGCTGCACCAATGGAAAAGGCACCTGTTCCACATCCGATATCTATCAGTTTTTCCTCATCCTTAGTGCTCAGTTCCAGAAATAACGTCCGGGTTATTCGGTAAAAGAGCTACAATATGTTGTGCATAAAAAAATAATTTGTGTTATTTATGTGTAAATACAATATGATATACAAACATATTTTCAAGGCAACCCGGTCATTATTTCTGGAACTAAGCACTTAGTTATAGGTAAACGTGTCTTAAGCCACCGCCACCGATTCAAAATCAATGTATCCCCGTGAATAAGGGTGGCGGGGAAGCCTATTATTTTCACAAGAAGTGATTTATCCATAATTTGCCCTTCGTTGAGATGTCCAACAGTTTAGTATCATGATCCGCTTTGCTAAACAGCTTTACTTCTTGACACCCAACAGTGCAACATGACTTGCTGTTTTATAGAAATTAATGTGTCCATCCTTCGTGTTAAGAAGATGAATGCTCTTGCATTGCGCTTGAATCTGCTTGTAGTTATTGAACACAGAATAGGAGTAGGCAAGACCGTCGCCTTCTGATATCGTGAATCCCTTTCCTCGTGTTTTTATTAGATCAGCTATTTTCCACAACCTGAAAAAGTTAATCATCTGTTTTATCAAGCGGCTTGCATGCGAACCCTGCCCGAAGTTATTCGAGTCTGAGATAAATATGGCTTTATCGGCAACCCTAAGCATTTCCAAAACAGCCAGCTCCGGTCTTCTTATATGGTGTAGAACCCCAAATTCGCAAACTAAATCGAATTCCTGTGCATTGAATTGTAGATTGGTTGCATCGCCATCAACAATATCCTCTTCCGACAATCCCTGCGAATACCCCACTTCTCGGAGCTCTGTTACCGGCTCGATTCCGACTACCCGTAGCTCTGGAAGACGCTTTTTTATGTAGCGAACCGCTCTGCCCGTCCCTGAGCCAATATCAAGAATTGATCGTACTTGCAGGTAATCTATCGCAGCAACTAAGAAGAACAGGGCGAAGAAATGTTCGTCTTGTTCATTTACATGCATTGCATCGTAGAGATTGGCTGTTTCGGCGTAGTAACGCCTTTGCTTTTCAATTTCGTCGGTCGTATTATTACTCATTGTTCAAATCCTTTCTTTATCCGTCAGATATCAGGTCTGATTTCCTCAAATTCCAAAGCTTGTAAGACTTGTCTGCGAGTCTGCGGATTTTTCCCGGCAAATCCTGACAGCATTTCCAGAAGCGCCTTGTGGCAGGCCCCCGGATGCATCCGGAAATTCCGTCATCCATGAATTATAAGGCGTGTTTCTGAAGTAAAAGGTTCACGAATGTTTCTGTTGACAATCCCTAGTATCCGGCTTTTTTCCGAAGTCCGTCCAAAATATCACCTGCAACCGGAATCATACAGATTTTCCGTTTAATATTCACCTCAAAATCAGCTTCTTCCATTATATCTTCGTAGTCAGCGGAATCATGGGTGTCCCAAAAATCCGCTGCTTCGAGAACAGAATCGAATGTATCGGGCACAGAGTCTCGTTCTTCATCTTTTTGCATAATTTTTTCCCCTGCCTCGGACAACCCGGCCGCCGTCTTTAATGATATGCGAACGAAGATTTGCGAGGGTTCCGCCCTGACCGACAAAATCATCCGCCAAAACATAACGCTCACCTGAAATTACAGGCCCGTCAAAGTATTATCTTAACCAGTAAAATGACAATTCTCCAGCACTTTCAATAACATCAAATTCGTGATGATCAGTTGAGACAACGATTGCTTTTTCCTTTTCGGCAAGTGCCAGGACAAAAGCGTCGGCAAAAGAAATCTGGTATGAAGTTTTGTATTTGCCCACCAGTTTTATGAGGGAGACATTCAAATCCCATAAAACAGTTATCGGAAGTCCGGCAACTTTTTCAAACAGTTCCTGCGCTTTCTCTTCTCCGGATACATATACCGCATCATAACAAACTTCCGTCAGATTGACGGAATGCATGAAAAATTCATTTTCAGGCTTTTTGAAAAGTTCATCACCTCCGCTTTCATTTTGCAAAAATGCGATCAGAGCACAGGCATCAGTAACATATCTGGTTATTTTCTCTGCCATTTTACTCTCTCAAGTCTTATTTCTTCCCTTTTTCTTTTCGCAAACGCATCACTGCCTGAAAGGCAGTTCCTGAACGAACCGCATAATGCATCAATTTTTTCGGGGTCACGTTTCGAGGCAGCTTTTGTCTGCGCTTCTTCTGTTACAATGACAATGACACGGACCCGGCTAGTTTCAGCAATGGGCAACGACTCATCCAATATCAGTTGATGCTGATTATTTACGATACCTGTTGTTTCAACGGTTTTTGCCAGCAACATTTTTATTCTCCGTTTAAAGACACTGACTCGGCTCTTTCAGAAGAATTTCCGATCCCTTTTTGACCAGCAGATTTTCATCCATATATTGTATTTTCTCCCTCAGATACTTTGCAACATCAGGATGATAAACGGGATGTTCACAGACGCAGTACCAATCGCAACCCTTCTTCCACTTTTTCCATAATATCGGACGACAGTACTCCGACCTGCTCCGTAATGAAATTTTTGTCAACGGTCACAATCTGCGAAATATTAGCCACAGAATCCTTGGGCAATCCTGTCAGATTTCGTGACAGAAAGATATTGCCGGGGGCCTGAGCCAGCCTTATATTTGAAGTGATAATGACAGCAACCACTGTCGAAATACGGCTGCGGTTGAAGTCATCGGACTGAACAATCAGAATCGGGCGACGATATCCCGGTTCCGCCCCTACAGGTTCCGGCAGAGAAGCCCACCATATTTCGCTTCTCCGAATTACCAATTCTCATCTCCCCAGACCGAGGCAGCCTGAATTTTTGCGAGTTCAGGGTCAAGTTCGGAAGATTCCGCTTCATAAACCCGGTTTAGCTGTTCGGTTATATCCCCGTACTCTGAAACATGTTTTTTTTCTGAAATTCTGACAGCACGCCTGACTGAATTCAGGAGCAATTTTTCCTCAATGTTCCGGATATATGATTCGGGAATGAAAATATTCAGATTTCCGAGACTGTCATGGTTGACACTGATCTCCTCAGACAAATCTGTTTTCATGATTTTTCTCCCTTATATTTATACTGTAATAAAAAATGAAGGCTTCGATGCCGAGTATGATATGATATATCTTCATTAGGAAGATATACCCTGTTTATAACGCCTTTTGGGGGAACAAGGTGGATTCCGGGTCAAAAATGATAAAAATCCTGCCGATTTTTATCATTTTTGCCCGGAATGACAGGGTTGGAGCCTCTTAAAACGGAGTTCCCCAAAAGGCGTTATAATCAGGATATACCTTACTGTAGTATCTGCAACTCCTGCACCGGCACTGCAAACTTTCCGCCCCATTCCCCTGCCTCGGACAACCCGGCCGCCGCCAAAATCACGTTCTGAACCCCCAGAATATTGGTCTGAACAGCCTCGTAAGGAGACCTTTCACAGAGAATCACATGTTTATAAGCGGCCGTATGAAACACAATATCTATATCCTGCATAATCCGTGTCAGTTTGGCCTCATCCCGCACATCAGCCAAAAAGAATTTCGCATTGCTGTATTCCGAGAACTGCTGTTCCAGGAAGAACAACTCACTTTCATTATTGTCCACGCCCACCAGTTCAAGCGCGTGGTATTCTAAAAGCTGGCGCACAAGCTCCCTGCCCACCGTACCGCACGCGCCGGTGATAAGGATGCGTTTTTTAGAAAAAAAGCTATTCGTGTTCATCTGCATATTCTGTTGATGTTGTCTGATTAGGGATCTCAAAATAAATAACATCCCCGAAAATTCCTCTTGAGAGGGTGTTTTTTTGGCCATAAATTTTTTGGCAAAAAAATTCGAAAAACCGATTCGCTCACCAATTTCATGAGATGGTCGCAATCCGGAAAACTTTTGGCCGGATACTTATTAAAAGCCGTCATCTGCATGATATTCACCATTGGATTGTATGCATGCAAAACAAAGAACTCTGTTTTTGACAGATTATTTAATAATTTTTCTGCCAGTGTTTTCATCTGTGAATTTTCTCAGAATCATCAACCGAATGAACATCTTTTATTAGTTTATGAAGTTTATTAATAATCTCCAAATCTTCTTTTAACTCACACATAGGGGTTAATTGTTCAACAATATAATCAAAATCAAGATGCTTTTTCTGTCGTACAAGAATACCTTCGACATCAACCCAGTCTTTCATCCGATCTGCAAATGTTTTCAGCACAATCAGGTCTTCGGGAGAACAGGTGATTAGTTCGCAACCCGGACAGTATGCAAAAGAAGAAGAACGCTTGATCATTTGCTCCTCAAACGGCAGTCCGGCAAGAGAAAGATCAATATCAATTCCATTTGACGAGGATAACAACAGAACTCTGTTCATCATAGCAAAATTTGCTGCATCGGGTATTCGGGGGGTAAATGCTGTCAGCAGGTTATCAACAAATATTTCTTCATCTCTGAATCCTGATAACACACAAAGATCAATGTCCTGTGTCATTCGCATCTCACCCCAACGGATAACCGCCAATCCGCCGATGAAACAGAAATGCCATTTTTTTGACTGTATGAAATTCTGAATTTCCAAGCCGGCTTCTATCAGAGGATTCATGATTCTCCCATCTTCATAAACCACTTCTGCTGTTCAACTAACCCGCTAGTTGGTCTGGATTTTCTGTTTTCATAAGCGAATTGGAGCATTTGATCAATAAGATTCTGATGTTTTTCATAATCATAAGATTCCAATTGCCGCTGTTTTATTTGATTCAATTCTGCTCCTGCTTTTTTCCAAGTATCAACCCATAATTTTAATGACATTTTTTATCCTTTCATTCTTGTCTTTTCTTCAAATTCTATTGATCGGATAATTCCGCAACTGACATTTTACCATGATCCCCAATAGCTTCCGAAAGAGAATCTGTAATTTTCTTTGCATGCATGATTGAATACTTTCGGTGACAACCCACCTGACCATGCCGGACGCCGGACATGAATGCGTCCGCCTCTTCCTCTGTGTCCTTTGTGCCTCTGTGTGAGACACCACCTTTATAATTCGGCAAAGGGAACTCCAAATAAATGACATGCTCAGCAATCATCCTGCTCCTGTCTCAACAAAAATTGGTGTCACCTTTGTCTGTGATGTTTCATTCTGATAATCGGCCTCGTATTTCTTGGACATTGAACGGCGAACCGGTCACATTTTCAACTCCGAGAACGCTTCTCATCCCGACAATCGCCAGTCCGTGAAGCAGGTGCTGCTTTTCATGGCTTTGCTTGTCGGGCTGCCTCGGCACCCATACGGTGATGTAATGCCCTCCTTTCTCAGGGGGGCCGAGCAGTTGATGATATGTTTTGTCAATCAGTTCTGTCCGGGGAGCATAATAATGAAGCTCTGTGTCAACAGGTCCGTAAGATGAAAATTTTCTCATAGCAATTCCAGATGCTTCCGAAGTCTTTTCACCCTGACAAGCGTTGTTTGTCATTTGGAAACCTCTGATGATGAGGCGTACTGAAATCAGTCTCCGGGCAATACTCCGGCACAACCACCCTCAGGTATTCCTTGATCCCCGCCCCATCCCCTGCCCTGCCCAGTTCTGCCAGTCTGTCCAAGTGGCGGTTCATTTCATCCATGGACCTATGCCCGTCTGTAGCCAGCACCATTATATCCTCATGCCCGGTTTTCCGTATCTCCTCACCCTCTGTGATCAGTTCCTCATAAAGTTTCTCACCCGGTCGGAGTCCGGAATATCTGATCTCTATCTCCTCACCCGGTCTGAAACCGCTCATGGAGATCATATCACGGGCCATGTCGGAAATTCGCACAGGAATTCCCATTTTCAATATGAATATCTCCCCGCCCTCGCCGATTGCGCCTGCCTGAAGGATCAGACTGCACGCTTCCGATTTTTGTGATGAAAAACATTGTTCCTGTGCCATGATTCTCCGAGCGTAGCCATATTGCCGAGTTTAATAACAATTTTAAATCCTTAGCAAACCAAATCCCTGTACTACATGACCAAACAAGTTCTAACGGGTGGCATTTTTCAGAAGCCAGTGACTGACGCGGTGAACTCCGTATCTGCTTTCACCGGACTAGACAAATCCGGCGGATGACGTAACTTCGGCATCTTATAGCCACGGGACACCCGGATGCATCCGGAAATTCCGTCATCCCTGAATTATAAGGCGTGTTTCTGAAGTAAAAGATTCACGAATGTTTCTGTTGACAATCCCTGGTATCCGGCTTTTTTCCGAAGTCCGTCCAAAATATCACCTGCAACCGGAATCATACAGATTTTCCGTTTAATATTCACCTCAAAATCAGCTTCTTCCATTATATCTTCGTAGTCAGCGGAATCATGGGTGTCCCAAAAATCCGCTGCTTCGAGAACAGAATCGAATGTATCGGGCACAGAGTCTCGTTCTTCATCTTTTTGCATAATTTTTTCCCCTGCCTCGGACAACCCGGCCGCCGTCTTTAATGATATGCGAACGAAGATTTGCGAGGGTTCCGCCCTGACCGACAAAATCATCCGCCAAAACATAACGCTCACCTGAAATTACAGGCCCGTCAAACTCGGCCTGTCCTGCTTTCACTCCCTGCGCCATAAATCATGACAGGCAAAAGTCCTAATCGGGGCTTCTCTTCCCTGAAATATCTTTATCAATAAATCCTCCGGAACGCATATCATGAAGGATATCTTTTACAGTCAGATCCTTGAAATATTCCCTCCGCATTTTTGTGTAATTTCCTTCCCTCCCGCTGTATTCGAGAATAAATTTCAGACTTCCGGCTATTCCCAACTGGGCCCGCAACGCTTCCCATCCCGATCTTCTTATCTCAGAAGGAGACAAATTGATATTTTGCATTTCAGAAAACCTCCCTTGCAATAAAATCCAGCAATGAAATGACCACCGGTCAGATAAAAGGGTGTGTTCAGTTTTTTTACGAATCAGAAATTAATAGACTTTTGCACTTTTCATTGCCTTTCTGATGAGTTGTCCCTGTGGTCTGACTGTGCCTGTGACAGGATCGAGAAACAAAAAGTTTTCCTCGATGAGAAGCCTTCTGATCATTGGTTTAATCTTCCCTTTGTGCATCTGCGCATCATCTGAACATACAGATAACACTTCGAGTATTTCCCGCACATCTGTTCCGGCAATTTTGTCTTCGGAAAACAGCCGGTACTGAACTTTCTCCAACAAATTTTCCAATCTGCTCCTCTCATCCGTGAGCATTAATTCCAAACCCTCCTTTTCTGTGCTGCCGAGAATGAGTTCGGAATTCAACCTTATCATGTCTCCGGGTTTTCCGCCAATATAATTCCATACAAGCTCTTTGTTCTGAAAACCAAAAGCTTCATAGACATCATAAGAGCGTTCTTTATCCAGGTCATCTATCAGAAAATTTCTGCTTCTTCCTTCAAGTCTTGCATTTCCATAAATTTCTTCAATAAACAGACTGTCGCTGGTAACTGCCAGGCAGTGGGCAACATGGGTCTCTTTTGTCAGCCGGACCATGAAATTGAACATATCATGCAGTGCAATGCCATTTTTCCTCAGTTCTCTGAGCATTTGCAACTCATCCAAAACCAGAACAGGTTTGCATCCTCTTTTTATTATCCCTTTGAACAGATTATACAGGTAATCGAAAACATCCTGCCTGTTTTTTTCACTGTTTTTTTTCTCTCCGACAAAGGTTTTTATTACATTCGCGGGCAGCACAAACCCTTCATTAAAATTTCCGCATACTTTTTCCATCCAGTCGAGGGTCGCTCCGATGGAATCTGATCTGCTTCTGATCTTGTCCCAGAAAGTCTCTTTTCCGGCTCTGAACATGGCCCGGACAAAATCCTCATATTTCCGAATCTCAACTCCTCGGAAGTTAAAGTAAAAGACCCTGAATTCATCCGGCAAATCCTCCAGTATTCTGGTTAAAAGGGTTGTTTTGCCCGTATTTATCGGTCCGTAAATAAAATTTACAAGATTTGGTTTTGAAAGAAGGATTTTTCTCAAAGCCTCTTCTTCAGCTTCTCTGTCAAAGAAGTCTTCTTTTTCAGGCATAACGGATTCTCTTCTCGGATAGTTGTCTCTTCGCCACGGATCACCTCATTCTGCTTCAGCCGGAAGGCTGCCGTAATATTCGGCCATGGTGTCCAACCCGATGACCCTGTCGCCTCTGACCCTGTCAGGCAGACCGGAGCTCGCGGTCTTCCACGGGTCTTCGATGTGCGTCAGGTCGGTCAGCCATTGGGATGGCTTGTCTCCGTAGTAGTCAAGCACGGCCCTGACAGTCTCCTGCCGGACATCGAGGATTGAAAACTGGTTTCCCGGCCAAACCGTAAGCTGTCGATTTAAATCCGAAGTTCACCTTCCGATTGCCGGGCATAGCTCCGCCCTTTGATTTACATTGGAAACTGGTTTTCCGAAAATTTTACACCTATAAGTTTATATTTTTATGACAAGGGCAGACCAGAACAAGTCCAAGTATTTATCCCAAAAAGTTTACACCTATAAGTTTACACTTTCCTGGCAAGGACAAGTCAAACCTTCGCCCTTGAAAGTTTACACCTATAAGTTTACACTTGCAAACATCCCGTCATGCCAAACCATATAGCTTCTGGATGATTCAGTAACCCTTACTGCCAAGCCATATCCGGCATATCTGACATAAAAAAAATGTGTTGTCAAGACTTTTTTTATCTTTTCTTTTATGTCCTTTTCATTCCTGATGCAGACGGTTATCTGTTCCCCCTAAAATATCTTCGGCAATCTGGCCCAGTTCCTTTTTACATTTGTGTCCAAAAGAATCCTCATTCCATATACTCCCTCATTTCTTCCAAGGGTTCATCAAAATCTTCGGACATTCTTATCTTCCCTTTCAGAAGTCCGGCCTTTCTTTTCGGTTCCGAAATTTTTTTGGGGATGATAATCAGTTGTATTTCCTTCTCTGAGACAGAACTTTCCTCAAAAAGCCGAATGGTCCTGCTGTCAAGGAATATTGCATCGCATATATATGCATGTTCCATTTTGTGTTTCTCCTCTCAGATAGTTGTTTCTCCTGTTATCAAAGCAGTTCATAATTACCTTAACCAGTGTCAGCAGTCATAATTACACCTATAAGTTTACACTTTCCCGACAAGGGCAGGCTATGACAAATTCAGGTATTTATCCTCAAAAATTTACATCTATAAGTTTATACTTCCCCTACAATGAACCGGATGTTCGGAAAAGTGTGGTGCAGGCACTGTATCACATTCCGCTACCATGACGGATGCAAATTACCGAACCGGAATGCTGCCGCAGTATAAAGATGGGTCACCGGGAAGGTTCCAACGAATTTTCCGCAAGCCTCCGCTTCCACGAATCAAGCTTCCGGCATCCGGGCGAAGCATCAAAGCATTTTGCATGATCGGCAAACCGCGAATGAACGCGAATGAACGCGAATGAACGCGAACGGAGTCCTTTCCGATTCTTTTGCCGCATGGTGATTTCCGCACCGGGGCGGCACAGTCAGGGGGTTACATGGAGAAGGTGTCGATTTTGAATTTATCTTGTCTTCCAACATGATTATAATTATTTTCACATTTTGTGAACCCCTTATTTGGGTTCAATGGTGAAAATAACCTCTACCGAGATCTATACCACCGGTTAGATAAAAGGGTGTGTTCAGTTTTTTTACGATATTCAGGACTCCATCCTGAAAAGGATACAGTCTCTCCCTGTAAAATTTTTCGTACAAACTCATATTTTTTCCTGTAATTCTGCCGGGCGGAGTCCGGAGATGACATCCCTTGTAAGCAGTTCCGACAATTCGGAAAGCCGGAGCAGATCATATCACCCCGGATATTCGATCATGCGGATCAGGGCTTTTTCCCGAGTGAAAGAACCTGCCCGTTCTTCTGCGGTTACTTATGATAACTTTATATGATGTGTGTTCATGTATGTTTTTTGGCAGACGGACAAATCTGGTGTTCCGGATCCCACCAGAGGATTCTGAGTGTTTCGCGATCTCTGATTCCCCATAATCGCTGTTTTCCCGAAAGCCGGAGCGAGAACAGCTCGTCAGTGTCACCGAGTCCGATTTCCTCCAACCGCGTTCCGGCCTCATGACAAATCTCCGACACAGGTATGGAATGGCTTCCCGTTCTGCGGATTTCATGCCATGTCATTGTCTCAAAATCCCGGATCCTGTGAAATATCCCGGTCCAGAACATGTTGTGGTCCATTTCCGCACAGGACCACGGACCGCCTGTGTCAGCCGAACTTATGCGCCAGCAGGGTTTTCTGCTGTCATCGGTGACGATTCGCCGGGCGGCTCTGACCTTTTTTTTCGTGGGCGGCGATTTTCTTATCCCCGGTTTCTTCGCCACTGATCACCTCATTCCGCCTCAGCCGGGAGACTGCCGTAATATTCGGCCATGGTGTCCAACCCGATGACCCTGTCGCCTCTGACCCTGTCGGGCAGACCGGATCTCGCGGTCTTCCACGGATCTTCGATGTGCGTCAGGTCGGTCAGCCATTGGGATGGCTTGTCTCCGTAGTAGTCAAGCACGGCCCTGACAGTCTCCTGCTGGACTTCGCTCAGCACTTCCGGGGATCCCCCTGGCAGTTCCGATATCAGGTATGTTCCGCGATGAGACTCGTAAAGCTCCCTGACAACAGGGCCGTTTGCCCATGCTTCGATTGGCTGGGAAAAAAGAGGCATGTCGTCCCAGACCAGGGACCATGCCTGGCAGTAATAGACCAGTCTGTGCAGCTTCATCGCCGGCACAGGGCCGCATTCCCTGAGAATGAAGGCTGCCACGTCAGAGACATCTGTCATGTCGTTCTCCTTTTCGTCACTTGTAACGGATTTAGGGGAGGCCCTTGCCCTTGCCCTTGCCCTTGCACTTGCACTTGCACTTGCACTAAAACCCGCACCGCGCTCAGACTCCGGCCTGAACGTGCTCCGTTAGTGAATGTCCGGGGGCTGGGCATAAGTGCAAGTTTAAGTGCAAGTGCAAGTGCAAGTTTAAGGGATCCCCTAAATCCGTTATAATCAGAAATAATGACTAAAAACGGCATTTTCAGGCGGCCTACTATAAATCCGAAGTTCACCTTCCGATTGCCGGGCATAGCTCCGCCCTTTGATTTACATTGGAAACTGGTTTTCCGAAAATTTTACACCTATAAGTTTATATTTTTATGACAAGGGCAGACCAGAACAAGTCCAAGTATTTATCCCCAAAAGTTTACACCTATAAGTTTACACTTCCCTGGCAAGGACAAGCCAAACCTTCGCCCTTGAAAGTTTACACCTAAAAGTTTGCACTTGCAGACATCCCGTCATGCCAAACCATATAGCTTCTGGATGATTCAGTAACCCTTACTACCAAGCCATATCCGGCATATCTGACATAAAAAAAATGTGTTGTCAAGACTTTTTTATATTTTTTTTTATGTCCTTTTCATTCCTGATGCAGACGGTTATCTGTTCCCCCTAAAATATCTTCGGCAATCTGGCCCAATTCCTTTTTAAAGGTTTCAATATCTATAGGTGATACCCATTTTATAGTCAGAAGCAAATCTTCCGGAAAAGATTTCAGTATGTTGAAAAAGACGATGGGGTCTGTTCCGGCTTCCTTCGTTTTTGTTTCTCGGATAATTTCTCTCCATGTGAACTGTTTATGTTTGGAGATGACCCATATATCCACAATGTCTTTTGCTTCATAACGAAAAATGGCAGACATCTTGTTTGACAGTATGTTTCGCCAACTGTCAAGAACTCCAAGCACAGGATCATGAACAAATTTACCGTAGTGGCAGGCAATGTCATTGACCAGTTCAATTTTCAATTCAATTGTATCATCTTCACATTTCTTTATCAGAAAGAACCTCGTATAATTCTCATACTTTTGTAGCCGATCATAATCAATCTGAAGCCCGTCATCTGACCGGGCTGCTTCAAACGCTGCGAATATCTGTCGGACATAAAGTGAATAATTCTGATCCTGATTTACAAACAAATCCAGATCATCTGAATATCTGTGGTGAAAATATCCCCTACCGAGAGCTGTACCACCGGTTAGATAAAAGGGTATGTTCAATTTTTTTACGATATTCAGGACTCCATCCTGAAAAGGATACAGTCTCTCCCTGTAAAATTTTTCGTACAAACTCATATTTTTCCTGTAATTCTGCCGGGCGAAGTCCGGAGATGACATCCCTTGTGAGCAGTTCCGACAATTCGGAACGTCCGAAAAGCCGGAGCAGATCATACCACCCCAGATATTCGATCATGCGAATCAGGGCTTTTGACCGAGTGAAAGAACCTGCCTGTTCTTTTTTTCCGGCAGCCACCTCAAACAATTCATACGGGTCAATCTGATAATCCCAGACAATCGGACGGAGGAACTTCCTGATCTGTGTCTTTTCAGTTAATCGTTTCATAACATCTCAAGTTATATTTCTTAAATGTTTCCCGAATTTTTTTCTAATTTGTAATCCCCTGTTAAGCAGGGATTCATGAATCCTCATTTATATAAGAGCCGCTGTTTACTGAGTTTTTTTGCTTTTAAGTTTTAACTTCTTGTAAATATCAACATTTTTTCCTGAAGATTTCGGAATCTGATGAGTCTGCGTGTGTCTGTGTGTGTCTGCGGCTAATAAAACCGGAATCCGCGGCCACTCCTTTTCCTTTTTGTGAACCCCTTATTTTTGTTCAATGCAAACCTCAGGGACTTCTCTTCTGCCAGCGCCAGCAGGGGATAGATGCCCCTGGCCCATATCGTGGCCTCATTCATCAGACTTGTCTCATCGTTGATCAGCCGGGATGCAACGCCATCCACCCGGACTTGTTCCATGTCACTGAGCGAAATCTGATCCGCACGGGTCCATTCATGCTCGGATATGCTCTGCTCATGAACTTTGGCAAGACTTTTTATGTCACTCGCGGATAAATTTGAAAAATCCGGGGTTTTCATGTGATACCCTCCTTCATTATGTCAGATGTCATCAGTAGCTGGCCATAAGTTTTTCAGCATTTCAGATATCACACAAAGGCACAAAGAAAGACACAAAGAGAGAACAGAAAAATTTATGGCCAGGTACTTCCTTGATCAGTCCCGTCGTTTTCCGGTCAGAATCGGCACTTTTTTCAGTTGCTCTCTTAATTCCTCTGTCCGATCCTGAAGAACATATTCCGTCTTCCTGATATCGTCTGACCTCTCCTTTCTCCCATATCGCTTGCGGCTTTTCGGAAGCGGTGCCGCCACAACAGCCGCCAGAACGGTAAACAGAAGGGCATTGGCCGGAATATGGAGATTGAAATCCGCCGCACTGTGAACAAGGATGGCGAAGACACCGGACATGGCCCCCAGGGTTGTCCCCCGCACCAGACGGCTGAGATTTTCAAGCTTCCTGAACCCCTCTCTGAAAAGGGCGATGATCATCCAGATCAGAATCGGGATCAGCATCAGTCCGAGTTCCGCTGTAAAATGGAGGTAATCATTATGGGCCATGGTAAAATGGCTGCGAAGTCCCGGAGGCTGATATCTCGTGAAAGCCGTGCCGAATGTTCCCGGGCCTGTTCCGAGCAGAGGGTAGTCGTGTATCATTTTCCTGATCCCCGCCCATACCTCCAGACGACTGTTAAAGCTGGGGTCGTCCTCTTTTTGTGGCAAAGTCAGAATCCGCTCCACCACCGGGGTGCTTCCCATAATGATGAAGATGACGAACACCAGACCGCCGACCAGGGAGATGAGAAATCTCTTGCGCTCAAAATGACGATTGGTCAGCAATGCAAACGCCATGAAAGAGAGCATCAGACCAAATGCAATCCATCCGCCTCTTGAGAGGGAAAGCACCAGTGCCCCAACCATGATCCCTGTCATATAGATCATCAGAACCCGTTTACCGCCGCTGAAACCGGTCAGGAAGAATCCGAGCATCACAGAGATACTCATTTCCGCATACCCTGCAAAATGGTTGTGGTTTATATATGTGGAAGAGAGAAATTCAGGGGGATACCCGGAATTATGATACTCCCACCACGGAAAAGGATTGGCATCAAATCGTTTGAGCAGTCCCACCACTGACAGAAAAACCCCCATGGTGATGATAATGTGAATCAGACGCCTGAGCCGGGCACGGGTCTTTACTGTATGAATCGTCAGGTAAAAAAGCAGCACATAGTTGAGCAGCAGAACCGTCGCCCACAGGCTGGTCTGAGGATGAACCGAAAAGAGAGAAGAGAGAACCGACAGAACGACCAGCAGAAGAATCGGCTGATCAACAGGGGTTCTGATCCACTTCCAATTCCAGTTCAGGCTCCTGTCTGCCAAAAAAGCGGTCATACCCACAATCGTTACCAGATGAATCAGGCTCACGGCCCATTCCTGAACCGCTCCCTTCACGAGAGGCGTTATGATGAGCAAAGCGGCCAAACTGCAAGCCGTGATATATGAGATGTAAGCTGGGGGTTTAAATTTGAAGTTCACATCCCGGTTACTTGGCATAGGTGTTAAAAAATACTTTTTTCGACATTCATCACATCCTTTTTGATCGTTTCCCCGTCTGTCGGAAACGAACAGCCTGGTTCACGGCTTCGCTGAAGACGCCGGCCTCAGCCGCCGCCGAATTCTCCGAGGGGGACTTCAGGCTACAGGGTTCTGAGCACAAAGGGCGTATCCAGCAAATGTTCAAGACTTGCCTGTATGACATGGACATCTGTCGGCCCCTCCACAACAAGACCTATTTCCAACTCAGACACTGGGCACACCTCCGATATGCCCCATCATCCAAAGGCGGGACAAGGGCCAGTCCTTTTTTTTGCACAAACTGAGCAGCTCGGGTGTCATGGCAACCCGCCTGACCGTTGTGCAGCCGTAATTGTTCCGATCCACCGCAAAAAGGCGCGCCCTGTCATCACTCAGAAGCAACCCGTCAATCGCGGCGGGGTTGTGGACCGTGCAGAGGACCTGTCCGGCCCCGTTTTCC
Source organism: Desulfobacterales bacterium HSG2 (assembly GCA_030378035.1). GTDB lineage: Bacteria > Desulfobacterota > Desulfobacteria > Desulfobacterales > 4be13 > JAUCGI01. The sequence goes on along the minus strand of JAUCGI010000009.1, from coordinate 3,062 downwards.
AGCACCCAGTCACAGAGCAGCCCGACCAGTCTTTTCAGCAGACGGGGGTTCAGGGCCTGGTCCAGATTGTCGACCGCCAGACATGCCGGGGATGCAGGTGACAGCGCAAGAACGGCCACAAACAGCAGATAGAGGGCGCCCTCGCTTGCATCGTAAGCCGTCAGTGTGTTGCGCTCCGACAGCATGTGGCGGTCCCTGAACCGGAGAGTGTGTCTGGGCCTCGGCACGGAAGGCGACAGCAGCTCGCCCGCGCTGGGACTGATGTCAAAATTTTCCGCCCAGTCCAACGCGGACAGCACATCTTCCAGTGCGGCCCCGATCCGCTCGTCCTTCCCGGACAGTTTCTGCAACTTCAGAAGTGCCGAAGCCAGTCCGCCTCCGGAAAGACCCACGGGATCCCTGGTCTGCGGATCGGAAACAACGCCGCGCAGAAAGCTCGTGCCGGGTGAATAGATCGCATAGTCCCGGAGTGTGTTCAGCAGCAGGGAACCCGGGTGATCCTGGCCAAGTTCCACCGCCCTCACTGCGGCAAGCCCCCGTGTCGGGTCGTAGGCACCGTTGGCACGGCCACGCCGTGTGACGACCGGATCCTGACCGAGTGCCAACTCTTCTGCCTTATACTCCCATGAAGGCCTGGGGTCTCTGAGAGGGTTTAGCAGAGCGACGCTGTATGACACATTCCTGTTTTTGGCCGTGAGGCTGATGTGCGGCCGGGTCCTTCCGTGCTTAAACGATGACTTATAGAGCCTGGGCAGGCCCGGACGAACGCCGCGACGGATCAGCGCCTCATCGTCCACACGGCCGGAAGCTGCGGAAGACAACAGACCGACGGCTTCCAGAATATTACTTTTCCCGCTTCCGTTGGCTCCGATGAACACGTTGACGGTGCCGAGTTCAATTTCGACGTCGCGGAGCGACTTGAAACCACTGACCTGAATTGAAGTGATCATATTCCCCTCATAATCCATGCCATGTTCGGCATTTTTTTGTCACCATCCTCCGAATTCAACCTTCCCGAAATTCTCAGCCCAGATCGTCATTTCGGAACAGAGCTGATCCAATCTTTTTTTCCAATCAGATATCCGCCACGAAACATATTCCCGGTCTATTTTGTTTGCCTGTCGTTCCACTTGTTTTTATCCTTTTTACAGAGGGAAGCCGCTTATGCATCAGGCTGCCATACCGATTGACTCCATCAGTCTTGTCTCTGTTTCATCTGAAAATTCCACAACGACAAATTTCTCTGTGGGATAAAGATAATCTTCGCCTGATTCGTCAATAACACGCAGACAGCCGGCCCTTCCTGCTTTCTCATCGGGAAGAATACGATAAACCTTCAGACTTTCCAGATCATCGCAACCTTCACTCAATATGCAGATAGCAAATTTCATATGCATCCTCATTCCAAAATACGTTTGACTTTCATTTTTCGACGCCCGACTCCGTGTGCCTCATACCAGTGGACTTCCGTTTTATAGATATTTCCGTCAGGGAACCGGACTCTGCCAACACCTTTGAGCTTTCTCCAGCGACGGCCTCCGAATCGCTTTTTCAATTTATCACGTTCCCGAACAGATAAATTAACAGCAATAATTTCGATAGCAGACGGACCGCTAATTAACTCAAAACATTCTTCCATCATTTGATGAATTCTCACTTCAACATTAGGGCAACTGTCTGAGCAAATGGTATCCGTCAGATTTCCCAGTTCAGGCTCCTGACCGCCAAAAAAAGCGGTCATGTCCAATCGTTACCAGATTAAGGTAGTTTCATTACTTTGATAACCGCCTCAATTTGCTCAAATTCAGGATCCTTGTGAACCAAAACGGCATTCTCTGCTTTAGCCAAGGCAGCTATCCACGCATCAGCGACTGAAAGATGATGTGCCGCTTTTAATTCAGATGCCAGTATTGCCAGATGAGTGTCAGACTCTGTTCGCGAAACCGGAAGAACTGACATTAAATTAACACGCGCCTGTGCTTCGTTTACATCACGTTCCTGAAGTGTGATATAATACACTTCCATAAAACTCATAAACGAAACCAATATGACTGCATCACCTGTTTTTGATTTTTCCAATAGCTCCTGTACGATATCCGCACCGTCTTCGTCTTCAATTAAAGTCAGCCATGCAGAGGACATTATCTGTTGTATCCATCGCGTTTCTGATCCTCTCTCCTTGACAGCAATAGTCTCTCGACCAGTTTTTCACCTTTACCACGTCCTCGCAACTCTGAAATCGGATCCCCCTTCAGCATTATCTTCGACTGCAATTTATTGATAAAGGTGACAACAACTTCTGCCCCGTTTTCAGGGACTAAGTTCCGGTCTGCAAAGATCAGTCGCTGATCTTTATATATGGCACGAACTGTTTGTAAAGTCATAATATCCTCCTTAGTTATACTTATTTACTCACTTCTAAGCTTGGATGATGCTGGTTCTAACGAATTTTGTGGTTCCAAAATATGTCAAAAGATCGGAGGATGAAACGGATTTTACCGACCCGGCACAAACCGGAAATACGACAGCGAACCGGGAGGGATATCCGTTTCATCCTCCGATCCGTTGACATATTTCCCGGGACCACAAAAAGCGTTAGAATCAGGAATGATGAAAGATCCGAAAAAGGAAATCTGACAAGCACTACCGAACCTTCTGAAGGTGTGACCATGCTTCCTCCTCCTCCGGACGATTCCAATCTTCTGAAAGAGCTGCTTCACTCAGCAGAGCCGTTTCAGTTGTAATTCCCGGTTTTTCATCAAGAATCGTGAGTATTGCCCTGCAACGTGTCATCAGATGGATCGGTTCCCGAAGACGAACTTCGCCATTTTTTTCGATAATTGCTTCCACAGATGTAAGCATTTTTTCTCCCCATCTCGTCAGTCATCCCCGTGTCCGCCCGCCGGATTGCCAAATCCGAGGATGGCCGTTCGGATTTAAAGATCAAACATCCAGCATCCAGCATCCAGCATCCAGCATCCAGCATCAAACATCCAGCATCCAGCATCCAGCATCAAACATCCAGCATCAAACATCCAGCATCCAGCATCAAACATCCAGCA
>JAUCGI010000063.1 GCA_030378035.1 Desulfobacterales bacterium HSG2 | reverse complement strand
GTTCAGAAAAACAATTTGCAAAATTGTTCCACATGATCACTGTGGAACGATTTTCCAAATCGTTCAGAAAAACAATTTGCAAAATTGTTCTACATGATCCTTCACTGTAGAACGATTTTTCAAATCGTTCAGAAAAACAATTTGCAAAATTGTTCTACATGATCACTGTAGTACAGCAACTTGTAAATTCGTCACCCCCTTCTCTTATAATGACAAAGGGGGGGGACGAATTTCCAAGTTGCTGTAGTAGAACGATTTTCCAAATCGTTCAGAAAAACAATTTGCAAAATTGTTCCACATGATCACTGTGGAACGATTTTCCAAATCGTTCAGAAAAACAATTTGCAAAATTGTTCCACAGTGAAGGATGTCAGATTTTCAAAGTCCCGCTCCTAATCCTACTCTTGCTCTTGCCGGATGGACGCGGGCAGGATTAGGGCACAGAATAGGAAAATGGGGAAGTTATTCAGTCACCGTTCCTTAATCTTTCATTTATGTTGTGGTAAAAGTACAGAATAAATTTTATTTTCTTGAAAATGACCGCGACCTCTGATACGATCATTTTAATTTTACAGGTAAAGATTTTTTTAGGATAATGTTTGTCAGCGGACGAACCCTTCAGAAAAACCTGACATTTATTAACATAGGCTCTCTAAGGTGCGGTTGAATCCAACCACGTCGGGGAGGTCATGACCCCGTGAATGAACACCGGTTGTCAGCTTTTACGGATAAATGTCAATAAAGCACTTACTGTCTGTTAACCGTTTACCTGAAGATTCCAGACTTCAAACAGGGGCATTGTTATATAATGATGACAGGGATTTTTTCAAACAAACCCAAAATAAAAGGTGTCACCGATATGGGGAAAGGTGCTAAAAAATCTGCAAGCCCCCCTCCCGCGGACGATAAGGCGATTATCAAGTTTGACCCGCTTCAGCGCTATCTTGCGGAGGTCAGTCAGTACACGCTTCTGACCAGAGAAGAGGAAAAAAAGCTTGCCTTGAAAGTCTGGGATGGCGGTGACAGGGAGTCCGCTTATTCGCTGGTAACCTCCAATCTGAGGCTTGTGGTTAAAATCGCGCTGGAGTTTCAGAGGGTCTGGATGCAGAATCTGCTGGATCTGATCCAGGAGGGGAATATCGGACTGATGCAGGCAGTCAAAAAATTTGATCCGTATAAGAATGTAAAGTTTTCATATTACGCGTCGTTTTGGATAAAGGCGTACATCCTCAAATTCATAATGGATAACTGGCGTCTTGTGAAAATCGGAACGACGCAGGGTCAGCGAAAGCTCTTTTTCAAGCTGAAAAAGGAAAAACAGAGACTGATTGACCAGGGTTTTGATCCCAAACCCAAGCTCCTTTCAGAAAGGCTGGGCGTGTCTGAGCGTGAAATTGTGGATATGGATCAGCGCCTTGACGGCTGGGATGTTTCCCTGGATGCTCCCCTGAAAGAGGATTCAGATACGGAACGAATCGATTTTTTAAGCACACCCTCCGAATCCGCAGAGGAAAAGATGGCAAAAAAAGAGATGGACGTTCTTCTTCACAGCAAAATTGCAATATTCAGAAAGAAACTGACAGAAAGGGAGCTTGAAATATTTAATCTGCGCATCTTTTCCGACAGCCCTGCCACATTGCAGGAAATCGGCGACCGCTACAGCATATCAAGGGAGCGGGTTCGCCAGGTGGAAAAAAATATCGTTAATAAAATGAGGGAATTTTTCAAACAGGAAGTACTCGACTTTGATTCATACACTGAAGGACTGAGGAGATAGGGAATTGGAAACGGATTCCCGAAGTTAAAATAAAATCGTACAAGGACATTAAGGCAAATGAAAAACAGTTTTTTGAAGTCGGCCATTCTTATAATGGTCATCAAATCAGGTATTTTTTCAGGTGCGTGTCATATACTGAAGGATTGAGGGATTAAGGAATTGGAAACGGATTCCCCAAGTTAAAATAAAATCGTACAGGACATTAAGGCAAATGAAAAACAGTTTTTTGAAGTCGGCCATTCTTATAATGGTCATTATGTTAAGTCAGGTATTTTTTTCAGGGTGCGCGTCAGATAAAGGGGTGGAAAAAGATGCGTCTGTCAAAATGACGGAAGCGCCGGCCGAAGAGCCGGCCGAAATTGAAGAAACAGCAAAAAAGACGCCTTTGCCCGAAATCAGACAGACTGATAAAATACCGGCAGATTCTCTGACACCCAGAGCGTTTTTTGAGCCTGATAGTCGGTATTATTATTTCATGGAAGCCCAGTTGCAAAGAAAAAAGGGTGATATCGACAAAGCAGTTTACTATCTCAAAAAAGCCATAGAATGTGATCCCGGGTCCTCATATCTGCAAAGAGAGCTGGCAAACCTTTATTTGCGTCAGAATGACAGCCGGAACGCGTTAAGTGTTGTTGAAAAAATGGTAGAAAAAGAGCCGGACAGTTTGGAAGCCCTGATTGTTTACGGAAAATTGAAGCAGGATCTGAAACAGACAAAGGGGGCAAAGGAGGCTTATGAAAAAGTTCTTGCCAGTGACCCGACACAGAAAGAGGTGTATCTGCTTCTCGGGGGGCTCTATTTCGAAGAAGGGGACATGACCAACGCATTCCGGGTGTATCAGCAACTGGTCGGGCATTTCCCCGATTCTTATGTCGGACATTTTTTTCTTGGAAAAATTTATGTCAGGCGAGGTGATCTGAATGAGGCCGAAAAGAAATTCCGTAAAACCTTGGAACTGGAGTCCGACCTTGAGGAGCCGTTGTTCGAGCTGGCGGGCATTTACGAAACCCAGGGGGAAAAAGAAAGGGTGATTCAGGTATATGAGGATATCATTGAAGATGATCCCGACAATATAAGGGCTTTGGTATCGCTTGCCTATTTTCATCACAAAAACGGAAATTCAGGGAAGAGCGGGAAGCTGCTCAAGGAACTGGGAATAAGGAGCAGGTACGATCCTGATGTGATCCAAAAGGTGGTCCGGCTTTATGTGGATCGGAAAAAATATGGCGCGGCGATCGTCATCCTTGAAGGAATGTTAAAAGGATCACCGGACAGTTCGGACATTCATTACGCCGCAGGCATTGCTTTCGACAGAATTAAAGACGGAGAGCGGGCAATCAGGCACTTCAGAGCGGTGACATCCGATTCCAGATTCTTCCAGAGCGCGGCAGTTCATATTTCTTTTCTGTATCAGGAACGGGGAGATCTGCAGGAAGCCATCCGTTTTTTAAAAGGCGTTATCGAAAAGGTGCCTGACAATCCGGATTTTATGATCTATCTGGGTTCATTTTATGAAGAAAGCGGGGAGTTCCGGAATGCTGCGGACACTCTCAAACAAGGGATTGAAATTGATCCTGACAATACCAGGCTTTATTTTCGTCTGGGGGTTGTTTATGACAAATGGGGCAAAAAAGAGAAGTGCATGGAAGCCATGAAGAAAGCCATCCGTCTTGATCCTGAAAATGCCAACGCGCTGAACTATCTCGGCTACACTTATGCGGATCTGGGCCGGAATCTGGATGAGGCCGAACATCTTATCAAAGAAGCTCTGAAATACAAGCCCGAGGACGGGTATATCACAGACAGTCTGGGATGGGTTTATTTCAAAAAAGGGCTTTTCGACAAGGCGGTAAAGATGCTGGAAAAAGCGGTCAGGCTGGTGCCGGATGATCCGATCATACTGGAACACCTCGGGGATGCCTATCTTAAAACAAGTAATAAAAAAAAGGCCCTTGAACTTTACAAACGCTCCCTTTCAAAAAAGGAAAAAGATAAAGAATCGCTTGAAAAAAAGATCCGGGAACTGGTCGGGAATAACTTTTAGGTTGGTCGGTTGCCGGTTGTCAGTTGTCGGTTGGCCGGTTGCCAGTTGCCAGTTGCCAGTTGCCAGTTGCCGGTTGCCAGTTGCCAGTTGCCAGAATCCGTAATGTCATAACCAGAAATCTTCACACTTCCGGGTTAAGGCCGGACGCCGAAAACCCTTAACCTTAACCTTAACCTTAACCTTAACCCTTAACCCTTAACCCTTATAACCCTTAACCCTTAACCCTTACTAAAACTATGAAGCCGTATTGCTATTTTATCCTTTTAATAATGTTTTGTTTTACTTCTGCGTGCAGTAATTACCGGACATCGATCAGGAAACAGGAAAGAAATCAGATTGAGGCGCAGTGCATGCTTCTGGCACTGAAAGACAGAAATGACGCACTTAAAAGTTTCAAAGGTATTGGAAAAATAAAATTACGGGATAAGAACATATTCCATGCTGTCCGGGTGGCATGGCTCGGCACCCGGACCGGAAAACTGCGCATCGAAGTCCTTGATGTTTCAGGACGGCCCGCGGCAAGTATTGCAAGTGACGGTAAATGGTTTTATTTCCTGTCCCACGCGGAACAGCGCTTTTACAAAAAGAGGGCAGCCGACCCCAGCCTGAAAAAAATTGTTTTAATTCCTGTCAAATCGAGTGATATTATCACTCTTCTTGGCGGTAGGATACCGATCCGGGATCACAATTCTGTTTCAATAATAAAGGATACATTCGGACACACATTGGTTTTAAAAGCAGGATTCGGGAACATCCGTGAAAAAATATATCTTGATCAAAGCAAAACAACCGTTTATAAAATCGAAATGTTCGATATATTCGGTTCCCTCACATACCGAGCCGAATTTGGCAAAGTACAGGATGTGAAAGATTACCGGATCCCCTTTCGGATGAAGCTATCAGATGATAAGGACAAAAGCTTTCAACTTCGAATAGACAGATACTGGGCGGATGTCCCTGTGTCGCCGCCTAAGTTTGTGTTGACTCCGATTGAGTAGGCGGTCAGTTGTCAGTTGTCCGTTGTCGGTGGTCCGTTGTCGGTGGTCAGTGGCAACGGACAACTGACCACGGACAACTGACAACGGACAACCGACCACGGACAACTGACAACCGACCACGGACAACTGACAACTGACAACCGACAACCGACAACTGACAACCGACAACTGACAACCGACCAATGACAAAAATAGCCCTTGAGGCCCGTCTCAGAAACTGTAAAAACGTGATTACTCTGGGTGTCCGAACCAATTTTTCCGATTACAGTCCCGAAGATGCTGATCTGATACGAAGGGCAGAGAAAATCTATTATCCCACGCCTTTTTACGCTGATCTTTTTGACGCTGCCGGAAAAAAAACCTTTCCAAGTTATCACACCTATAAATGTGTCCAAGATAAAATCAAACAGACCGCTCTGTTCAATCTGTTGGAAATACCGCATCCTGAAACAAGAGTGTTCTACGGACGTCGCTGGAAAAATTCCGTTTCCGATTATTTCGGGTTTCCGTTTATCGGCAAGATTCCCAGAGGTTCCGCAATGGGCAGAGGTGTTTATCTGATCAGGGATGAGGCGGAGCTTTCCGCTTACTGTGAACTGACGCCGCCGGCCTATATTCAGGAATATCTGCCCATTGACCGGGATATGCGGGTTGTTGTCATCGGAAGCAGGGTCATCCATGCTTACTGGCGCATTGCACCCCCGGGTGAGTTCCGAACCAATGTTGCGGTGGGCGCGACAGTCAGCCTGGACCCGGTCCCCCGAAAAGCCCTTGACCTCGCCCTCCATACTGCGCGCCAATGCCGCTGGGATGATGTGGGGATTGACATTTGTGAGCATGAGGGCAAATTTTATGTTCTTGAAGCAAATATGAAATATGGCAAAGAAGGTTTCAGAAAAGCCGGAATCGACTATATTCAACTGATGGAGAGCCTGATCGAAAACGGGGAGATATAGAAGCGGTGTATAGAAAATCCTACCATTCAAATGACGAAGTATGCTTCAAAATAGTATCCCTTATCTTATCAACAAGTTCCTCTCCCCCGTACTGGGAAACAAATGCTCCTGCAATATCTGACGACTCTGTTTCAAGCCGGTCGGCCATGGACTCGGCAATTTCGAACACAATCCGGGGCCTGACGCCAATCCCTTTTGCAAATCGCTCCCAGTGCCTTTTCCGGGTCCATTTGTAGCGGCCTTCTCTGCCGATCTTCATGGACATCTTCTGCGACAGTTCCGGATACACAAGTGTTGACATGAGGTCGTAGAACGGGGCGAGACATACTTTCCCGTATCTGAACAGAAGGGATATGTTTTTCGCATGGGCATCCGCGTTTCCGATCAGAAAGTTGAAAATGACCCATTCGATAAAATGCTTTCTGTCCGCAATCGGCTGTGTGCCGAACTTCTGCAACAGGGAAAAACAGTCTGACAACCCCGGACCTCCCTCGCTTTCGTATTTCTGACCCGGCAGATATCCCATGGCCTGACAGAAATCCTCCTGATGGATCCGTGAGATATTTTGCTCTGGTTCTCTTGCTCTGTCATACCGTTCAACCACATAGGCAATACTCTTTCCGCGTTTCCGAATATAACAATCGGGAACCGGAAGTCCCGCGGCTTTGGCAAGTTTCATGCAGAATGCCTCGTTCTGCACAGTCCCTTCAAAATACCGGTTGCGGGGTTTGATGATGTGGGAACTCGGCATATTCCCCGTGGGTAGAAAATATTCGCCGTCCTTTATGAAAACCGGCAGTTTGTCCTGGGCACCCGCAAGGGAGAGGCGAAGTTCCTTCCGGTTAATCAGAAGCGGCCTGCCTGTCTGCGCTTCCGTCATTGAATCGAGTTCATCCTGGGAAATCCGGATATATTCGCCTTTTGTATCCGGAACGACACCCTCCGGAAGAACAGAGACAGCCCCCGCGCACTCCCCGCCAATCTTTTCAAGAAGGGCCATGTCATTCTTCTCAGAGACGCTGACAAGTTTGGCAATAACCGTCCGGATATCGCCTTCGGGAAGCAGATTGGAAAAGAACGGACGGGCAAGGTCTTCCCCGAAAGGCGGTTCTCTGAGCGGAAGTGACATAGAAAGCGGATGCGCGTCCGGGTCTCCGAGATATTCCCAGTAATACTGAAAAGCCAGTCTTCTTTTTTTGTCAGACCACAATATGCCGACCGGTCTGTCGTTCAGGAACACCTGAAGTTTTTTCATAAATCTTCCCTGTGAGTGATCGTCACCAAAAATCCGAATGCATCCAGAACATGTAGCACCTTGCCCGCCTGAAGCGTCGGTTTCCCGTTCTCAAGTTCTGACAGGAAACGAGTTCCAACATTGCACAGACCTGCTGCATCCGCCTGCGTGAGACCGTATTCTTTGCGTTTCTTCCTGATGATATGCCCGATTTCCTTTATGTCATTCATAATATTACCGTTCGGGAAAATTTTTGCAGTTCTGTGATACTGTCATACTATTTTTTCCCGTTCGGGAATATTTTATGTCCGATTCGTATGAAGTCAAGAATTTATTACCGAACGGGAATATTATATGCGGGACAACGCGTAGTTCCGATCTGACACCAAATTCGGCGGCTTGGATTTAGTAGAGCAAATGAGTGATTTCTGTGATGAATTTGTCGGCACTGCCTTATTCCTTTTAGTCTTCTGAAAAAAGATGGAATGGAAATCAGGATGGCACTTATAAAATCTTTTGATTGTCTTTGATCGTACATTTTGAAAGCTCTGTGCCAATGGTCAGCCACATTTCCCTTAGCTTATCCGGCTGGATATTTCTGTAAATCTTAACCACTTCCTCTTCCTCGCGTGTAAAAACCGGCGCGCTTTCATCCTGCCTGCACATCATGTCATCCGCAAAATAATTCAGGTCCACACCGAATTTGTTTGCTATCCTAATCAGCTTTTCAATTGCAATCCGATTTTTTCCTGCCTCGTACTTATGAAGCTGTTGGATGGAGACATCCAGCTCTTCGGCCAACTTTTCCTGAGTTATTTTCCGATTTAACCGCAGTTCCCTTATCTTTTTGCCTATGTTATCAACCAAAAGTTAAAAATCTCCCTTTTGGGATAAACATAGAATTAAAATTTGGTTTCTTGAATAAATCTGAAGTTAAATTTATCCTTGGCAGAAGTTGTTTTTTTAACTAAAAGTTGAATCTTTTGGTGCATGAAAGAATTAAAATCTAACCATTAAGGAGACAGAGTCATGCGTTGCAAGAAGTGTGGGATGGAAATGGCAGATAACGCAGCTTTTTGTATTGGTTGCGGAACAACTGCCAAGAATGAAGAGATTGTGGAAGAAGCACCTACCCCGAAAAAAGAACCGCCGACATCAGAAGCAGAATCATCTCAGAAGACTGATGTGCTTCCGACACCGGACAGGAATGATATTGCTGATCAGAGAGATGTAAATCAGGATGGACCTTCGTCTCAGAGAGATAGGATATTGAAGGTGTATAAAAAAAAATCATTTCCTGCCAGCATGTTTGTCTTTTCTGAGTATGACGGTATGAAAGCCTTGGTCTTTTTTATCTTTGTAATGGCTGCCATCTACTTTTTCAGTGGTATATGGACATTATTAACATGGGAAGATTCTTGGTGGTGGCCCGACGGTTTTCACAAAGCAACTCTTTTCGGGTTTCATCTTTTTCTGTTCATAACCGCATATTGTCTCGCATGGCTGACTTTCGACAAAACTTCGCTGGAAGGTTATGTGTTTTCAATCTTCAGCTTCGTCCTCGGTGTTGTGTACATCATTTCTCCTTTCGACTTCGTACCCGACATTATCCCCGTGATAAGTGCGTTTGATGATGCATTGATCGGCGGAGGTTCCATATTTGCATCGGTATTATCTCGCTCAAGAGCAAAGAGAAAGGAATATCGTACTGAAGAGGCAATCAGAATGCTGAAATATGCAGACGATTATGATGTTTTGAAAATGCTTCTTGAAGAGAGGGGGGTTGTAATTGAAAAAGAATGATTTAGCAATCCGAGCAGAGCAGGCTTTAGCCTGCTTTCGCTTTCAGCCTCGGAATTGATTCCGAGGCTTAATTTATCCATATATAATAAAAAGGAGGAAACATCGTGAAATTAGTTTATGGCAAAGGATATCTTTTTTGCATTTTTGTATCATTCATTTTGGCTTCAGGAGTCGCTTTCGGAGCCAACACGCTGAATGTCCCCGGTGAATACGCCACCATTCAGGATGCCATTGATGCCGCGACCACTTCGGACACGGTGCTGGTAGCGGACGGAACTTACCTGCTGGGTATAGGCCGGGAATATTTTGATTTCAAAGGCAAGGCCATCACCGTGAAATCGGAAAACGGGCCTGAGAACTGCATTATTGACTGCCAAAATAATGGGAGCGGGTTTTATTTCCAGAGTGAAGAAGGGCAGGCTTCCGAGCTATCTGGATTTACCGTCACCAATGCCAGCGGAGATGGCGCTATTGTCTGTAAAAGCAGATCCACCCCGATAATCAAGAATTGTATCCTTACCGGCAATAACCGTGGAGTTTACTGTAATTTAGCGTCTCCAACAATCAGCAATTGCACTATAACTGATAATTCAGGCAGTAACGACGGAGGAGGAGTTTATCTCTATAGATCATCTGCCACAATAACCGAATGCCTGATAAGCAACAATACTGTTACGGAGGAAGGTGGGGGAATTTATGCGGATTCCGCTTCTCCCCCCTCAATTAACAAATGCATCATCAGTAATAATTCTGCCGCTGACGAAGGTGGGGGTATTTATTGTTCCGATGAGACGAATATTACCAGTTGCATCATCACAAACAATACAGTGAATAATTCCGGCAGCGATGGAGGAGGAGTTTATTGTGATGACTCTGATATTACGATGACGAACTGCATTATAGCAGGCAACTCAGCCAACAGTAGGGGAGGCGGAGTTTACATTTTTGAGTCCTATAATACGCCTACAATCATTAACTGCACCATCACCGCCAATTCAGCCAGTTCCGGCGGTGGAATTAGCGGTGGTTCCCCGATAATCATCAATACCATTCACTGGGGAAACACGCCTGCTGAAATATCCGGTTCTTCATTCAGTTCTCCTAAAGTCTATTACAGCAATATCCAGGGAGGCTTCGATGGCACAGCAAACATTGACGCGGACCCGCTTCTCGGCAACGGCTACCACATCACAGCAGGCTCACCCTGCATTGACGCAGGCACAGAAGACGCAGGCGAATTGGGAAAGGCTCCTGATACAGATGTTGACGGAACATCCCGGCCGCAGGGTTCGGGCTACGACATCGGCGCAGATGAGGCTTTGGGGGATAATCCCAACAATCCCATGGCAAATGCCGGCCCTGATATAGTCGCGTCCGATCAGGTCACCCTTGACGGAAGCCAGTCTTTCGATCCTGACGGTTCTATCGCATCCTATCAGTGGGAACTCCGTCACAGGGAAAACGCTCTTTACAACAAAACCGCTGTCGGCGAGACAGCAACGGTTCAGGATTTGAAAAAAGGCTTTTACGATGTCACCCTGACTGTGACCGACGACACCGGCGCGACCGGAGATGATGACATGTTCTTCTCAGCAACCGGCAGCCCGTCAGAAAACTACGATATAGACGGTGACGGTAAATCAGGCCTGAAAGAAGTGATTCGTCTTTTGCAGACGCTCACCGGGAAACCATAAAATTCAGTTTCCTCAGAATACAGAACATGAAAACCGGGTTTTGAAAAAACCCGGTTTTTTATTCATGAAATATTAGCGACATCCGTTTCAATTTCATCCACAGGATAATCAACAACATCGATATCAGTTTCTCTCAGTACTTCCAGAAATTCATACATGGACAATCGGGCAATTTGGGAAGCCTGCGCGAGTGTTACAATTTTTTTTTCAAATAAATAAAGGGCAATGGACCGGTTGAGTCCGAGTTTCAGCAATTGGGAATCAAAAGGGACTGCCAGTATCACCGGGGCACCCTGCTTTGTGATGACTGACAGACATCCTTTTTCCGCATCTTTTATCAATTGGCCAACATTGTTTCCCAAATCATTTTCTGTAAATACCTCCAAATTATCCATGTCGGTCTCCAATCAACTGATTTCTGATTCATTATGATGTATGATGCTTTTTAATCAAACAAATAAAATTTTACTGATTTAATATCAATTAACTGCAAATCCGGTATATGATCTTTTGTAAGGGGCATGAAAAGCTAGGACAATATCCTCTTTTGGGATGCCTAATGCCACCAGTTCATTCGCGATGCCTTTCTCCGTACCGTCATGCTGTATCCATATCTTGCTGTTTTTTATATCAATATGGACAACACATCCGTATATCCGTTTTTTGTCATGCCATCCCGCCCTTACCAACTGATAATGGTCATTAACGGTATCAAAGATCGTCTGAGCTTCAAGCTCATTTCCGTAAATTGTTTTAAAGTCAGCGTATTTCCTGATTATATCCTGAACATGTTTTCGGTAAGTCTCTGTTTTCACCATTTTACAATCACCTCCTGCTGGGGTTCATAAACGACAAGTCTCAGACGATGGCGGCGAACAGCAGTTTGGATAAACTGAAGCATGAAAAATGTGTTGTAAATGTCCACAGGAATCGCCAAATATAAAACACGCTCGGGGTCCTGTTCTTCAAGCGCCTGCTCATAGTCAAGATACTGACCCAGAGCTGTATGAAATTCAGAAATATTGGACGGACCGACAAAGCTTTTGATTTCAACCGCAATTTTTTGTCCGTTCTTTTCAGCGGCAATGAATTTTTCCGCGCCTAAATCGACAAACATTTCAACGCCGCCAATATTTAAAAAAAGTGGATCATGAGTAATTGTCCACCCCTCCTTTATCAATGCATTCTTAACTGCGTGGTGAAAAATATCCAGTGCAGACATTAACAACACTCCTTAACGATTTGTTATATACTCAGCAGATCTGAAACGCTCCCGGGATTGCTAAATCCGCCGGGCATTGTTTCCCAAATCATTTTCTGTAAATACCTCCAAATTATCCATGTCAGTCTCCAATCAGCTAATTTCTGATTTCATTAATGACACTACCTGTTGCTTTTTTAAAAAGCAAATAAACAAATAAAATCTTACTGATTCAATATCAAGAAATTTTTTCCGGATCAGACTTCTTATCCCGAAGTTTTTAAAACTTTGGAAATCCGAATATCCCCGGCTTGAAAGAATCCCTATTCCCTATTCAGCGATCACCTTATCCATAGGCTTCACAGAAGCAGCCTTCTCTTCCAAAATCTCGGCCTTTGACAAATCGGGCATCACCTGTGTGATACGCGCACGCCCCACGATCACATTATCCGCTCCGAGAATCTTTCCGGTGACAGGGTGTTTTATCGGCTCCTCGCGATAAACGATAAACCCTCTCCGGAGTCTGACCACATCCTTTCCAAGATCAATAAAAATGTAGTCCCCCTTCTGCTGAATCACCAATCCATCCACCAAGGGAAAATCCCGATGAAACTTAACCGCCATTCCCTCTGATAGAGATCGCAGTGCCATAAGATCTTTCACCTCGTCATAAACATCCTCGCTGGCCAGAATTTCGGAAGTTTCGGTATCAATCAGCCGGGCCACAATTTCAATGCCGGCCCGGGATTCCGTAATACTGCCGGTGACGACAGATCGGGCGGCAATCAGCCGGCCTAATTTCAGAGCGGTATCCCTGTCAATCAGTTTTGTGCGGCTGAGTTTGTGTTCCTGAAGGATCGCGTCCAATTTATCCCTTTCGATCACCCTGAAACGATTCTGATTCACCAAAGCATTGATCAGGTTATTCTGGAAGGAGACAGAAAAATCAGAAACCCCACCGCTCTGCTCAAAGGGAAGCACGGTCATACTCAGGCGTTCCTGCAACTGAAGGGCTTTGGGAACCTTTCTGAACACCGCGATTTTTTTCCGGGCAATATTTCCTGCCTCATCCTTAACTTCAATCAGAATATCATTTTTTCCCTCTTCAAGATCCGCAAGATGGCCGAAAAAGACATATCGGCCCTCACGCCGCAGAACCGGGGTTCCGTTGACAGAAAGACTGACAACTTTGTTCTCGCTACTGACTTTCCCCTCAAGGTATATCTTTTCCAGAAATACTGTCTGGGTATCTGTCCAGCCCTTCAGACTGATGACCGGTTGACGGTTGCCGGTTGACAGTTGACAGTTGACGGTTGACGGTTGACGGTTGACTGTTGACTGTTGACGGTTGCCAGTTGTCAGTTGACGGTTGACGGTTGCCAGTTGCCAGTTGACGGTTGCCAGTTGCCAGTTGCCAGTTATGTCCGTTACAACAGTTCGCTGATTGTTGGACGCTAACAACGGACCTTTGACCACTGACAACCGGAAACCGGAAACTGGAAACCGGAAACCGGAAACTGGAAACCGGAAACCGGAAACCGGAAACCGGAAACCGGAAACCGGAAACCGGAAACCGGAAACCGTCTGATTTCCAAGTCGGTCTGAGGCCAGCAATTGCACATCGTTTTTATCTGTCAGGACGTTTTCGGTGAAGAAAAGCTCTGATTCCCCACGAATTCTTACGGATCGGCCGTTGATGCGCAGTTCGGACAGACCTGCCCCGTCATACACGGATCCGGAAATGGTTATTCCTGATCCTTCTTTTTTTTTGTATGGCTGAATATCTTCAATGGTAATGGTCGGTCCCTCGCGATCCACTTGGATCACCACAGTTTTTTGGGCTGATTTGCCCAAAAGGTTCCGGGTTGAGACTTCAATCTCGTGCCTTCCCTGGGAAAGCGGAAGCGGCTTTTTGAAAGGAACCCGTTTTTGTGAGCCTTCTGAAAAAAGGGAATTAAAAACTTCCGATATCTGCCGGAGGTGAGCAGGAGTTTTGGAAACTCCGGCAGTTCCTTTGATGACAATTTTTGATATATAGTTTTCATCCCGGGCGATTCCGGAGATGACCACCGGGTCATCCCGCGTCCAGATTTCGTCTGTTTCAAAATCGAGGGTGAGGCTCGGACGCGTCGGTGTCTTACCCTCCTCTTCGATCATGGCCTTGCGAACGCGGTCAAGATAAAACCAAGCTCTTGCAGAGGGAAAATGATCCAAAGAGATCTCCAGTTCCCTTTTGGCGGTCTCCATATCCTGTGTCTGATAATAAATGATACCCAGTTCCCTGTGAGGGAAATAATCGATAAAGTGCATCCCGTAAGTGCGCGCCAAACGCTGATCTTTTGTCCGCTGACGAACCGCCGCGTTCAGGTCCGCTGCTGCCTCCTTATAAAATTCCCCTTCCGCAAAAGAGAGGCCCCGCTCGTAATAATTCCACCATCGGTTCCTGAAAGCCTCGTTAATCCTGCCATATTCCCGGCCGTCTTTGAGATGAATCGGAACAGAATCCACCGCGCATCCTGAAAGGGCAATGGCCCAGAGGATGATTACAAACAAAAAGATTCTCCGATTTAAAAGGTGATTGTACATTTTATTGTTCCTGATGACTGAATGAAAAGGAACGGCGACCAAACAACTTGACCATTTCATCTGCCACCTGCCAATGCGGGCGCACAGCCTGTTCATCCAAATGGGAAAGTTGTTTGGACCTGATTCCAAAGTTTTTCGGTCTGTTCTATAATATACACTTGAATAAAAAGTTTCTTTCAGGAAAACACATACGCTGACCACGCTGATGACCACACTGACCACGCTGACCACGCTGAGAGGGATCGCTAGATCCCGTAGGTCACTCCTGACCACGCTGACCACGCTGAGAGGGATCGCTAGATCCCGTAGGTCATTCCTGGCCACGCTGATGACCACGCTGAGAAGGATCGCTAGATCCCGTAGGTCACTCCTGAGAGGGGATCGATATATCCCGTAGGTCATTCCTGGCCACGCTGATGACTACGCTGAGAGGGATCGATAGATCCCGTAGGTCACTCCTGACCACGCTGACCATGCTGAAATGGATCGCTAGATCCCTATCTGTTATCGGTTATCGGCGCTGGACATGCGATGCTACTTTGGATAAAAGGAAAAAGCAAATTGGAAAATGATAATGTTGACATGGAAAACCTTCATCCCGATGTGCGCGGACGATCTGGGCGCATTGGGCCAAATCATTGGCAAATTCGGAATAATGTCATGCACTATAATGTAAATGATATCTATCCCTGCATTCAGGGCGAGGGCGTACATACCGGCGTTCCCATGACTCTGATCCGGTTGCAGGGGTGCGCGGTGGGCTGCCCCTGGTGCGATACGCGGGAAACATGGGATTGCCTCGGAGAAAACAAGGTTGCACTGACTGAGGCAATGGGGACAAACGCCAAGTGGGCAGGGTTAAGCGCGGAGGAACTGCTTGCTCACATAAGCGATCAGTCTCAGAGGCCTCACTGGATACTCCTGACCGGCGGGGAACCTGCGGAACAGGATCTGGGCCTGCTGGTATCCCGGCTGAAACAGGCAGGATACAAAGTCGCGATAGAGACCAGCGGAACATCGGCCGGACATTTCGAAGCCGATTTTGACTGGGTATGCGTCAGTCCCAAATTTGACATGCCCGGAGGCAGAGAGGTGTTGCCGGACTGTCTCGGAAGGGCACATGAAATCAAGCACGTTGTCGGCAAACCAGCCCATATTGAAAGACTGGACCGGGCATTGAACAAGGTTCGGCTGCGGGATGACGTAACAATCAGTCTGCAACCCGTGAGCCTGAGCAAAAAAGCCACGGAACTCTGTATCGAAACAGTCATCAGGAAAGGATGGCGTATGTCTTTACAAACACATAAATTCATAAGGCAAAGATAGGAAACGCGCTGACCACGCTGACCGCGCTGAGAGGGATCGATAGAACCCGTAGGTCACTCCTGACTACGACCGCCTGCACCCTGGAAAGGCCCCGTATCCCTCTGCGGCCTGAACAGTCAGGCCCGGATCGGAAATCAGGATATCATTTATAAACAAGCCCTGTTGACAAAAGTTTTAAAAACTTCGGGAGTCTTTTTCTATTGATTATCTTTGATCGCACATTTTGAAAGCTCTGTGCCGATGGTCAGCCACATTTCCCTTAGCTTATCCGGCTGGACATTTCTGTAAATCTTAACCACCTCCTCTTCCTCGCGTGTAAGAAACGGGTCGGAAGTTTCTGAAACTTTGAAAGATGAAAAGATAAATTGTAAACCTATAAATATGAATAAAGAAAGTTACCATCTGTTTTATTCTGCGATAAGTTGCTAACACCGAGGCATCTAACTGTCATTCCCGCGCCTCAGGGCAGACGCGGTTTCAACACATTGCGGCTTCATCAGAATCCATCGCGGCCAAAATTAGAATTGCTGGGAATTTTATGTTGCATTCTTTTCAAATCCCTGATAGAAACGATGATTCGGTAGTTTGGTTTTATCCTGTATCTTGTTAAAATATGGATTCGGGAAGCAAGCCGCTTGGGGAAATAGGTAATAACAAGAGAATTTATCATGAAATTATTAAGGTTGTATATCCATAATTGCGGAGTATTTCAACATACCCTGATCGACTTTACCCATAACAATGCACCTCAGGACATACTCTGTCTGGCAGGAGTTAACGGATCCGGGAAAACCACGGTAATGGAACTGATCTTCAATATTTTCAATTTTATGAATCCGAATCTGTCCGTGCAAAATATTTTTTTTGACAGGCTAAAAACGAATATTCTGACCAGAACGGATTTCGCCCAATTAGATATCTCCGTTGACGGAAAAATTTTATCGCTGGTTTTGGGGGATGCATCCGATATCCAGGCAGATACTCAACACTCTGAACACCAAGCTTTTATCATTGAAAATGAAATCAGAACAATGATTTCCCTCTTTGAAAATAATGTCGTTAAAACACCGAAAGACGAAGAAGACTCAAATATTGTGACAAAACTCAAAGGAGTTCGGGAAGCAGAGCGTTTTTCAGACAGACATGTTGAGAAAAGGAACACAGATATTTTTAATCCTTTGTCAGACAGAATCAGCAAAGCTTTTTCTGATGAAAACATAGTTCAAAATGAGAATGACACGTTACCTTTTATCTATTTCTTTAATGCCCACGACAGGGAAATACAGGATATCCGTTACACATCCATCCCTAAGGAAAAGCAACAATATCAGGTCGCAAACAGATACAGCCCGAAAAGAGACGATATCAAGAAAACACTTGTATATTACGATTATGCATATCAGGACAAATTTAAAGAGCTTAAAGATTGGATCAATGAACATGTTTTTATAGGAAAATCTCTTGATAAAATAAACAGGCCTGATTTCCAAGTTGTCATCAGAACAACAGACGGGAGAAAACATGGCCTTGAACTGTTAAGCTCTGGTGAGGAAAGTTTGCTGATTATTGCAACGCAGTTGTATTTAAGAGCATCTGAAAATGCAGTTTTTCTGGTAGATGAAGTTGATCAGAGCCTTCACCCCGAATTTCAGGAAAGGATGATGAGACTGCTCGCTCAACTGCAAAAAGATAAAGGCTGCCAGATTATAGTTTCGTCACATTCTGAGATCGTCTGGAACAGCTTTAAAGACAAAGGATTGATAGATTTAACGGAAATGATGCTATAAAATGAAGTTTCATGCCATCAGTGATACTAAGTTTAAGTTTATCGATGTTGAACTAAGAAATGAATTTCAAAAGTTAATTTTGAAAGCAGGCAGAAAAAAGATTGTTTTTGTAGAATGCTATGATGACAAAGCAATTTTTGACGTTCAGTATGAAAGTGATTTGGATAAGCTTGATTTTATTGATACAAGCATGGAAGGAGCTAAACGAAAAGAAAAAATTAGTCGTTCCTGCAAAGCTGCCAGAGGGGGTGTGAGGCAGTTAAGAATTTGCTGAAAAAATTTGTAAGTCATTTACCCAATGAAAAACGCTTTTACGGTGTAATTGACAGAGACCTGAGAATGGATGAAGATGTTGAATTTGAAAAGTCCCAGCCTTGTTATGATGGAAGGCTGTTTATTTTTTTCGAGCGTTACACATTGGAAAATTATTTCATAGAGACCGATATTCTATGTGATTTTTTACGCAGAAAATCTGTAGATATTAAAAATCTGATACCTCTTTTGTCTGATAAGGATAAATTTAGAAAAGACATAGCAGACATCATTGATGAAATTTCAGAATGCTTAACAAAAATCGGCGCTGCCAACCTGACAATAAGGGCTTTTGATAATTCTGAAAGCTTTTTAGAAGATTCAATCAGGTGCGATGAAATAGAACAGCGACGGCTTTCCAATAGATTAAACTGTTTTCCGCCAGATGACGTAAAGTGTCAGTTTGACTGTTTTGAAGCCTTTATCAGACAGACTGACGCCACTCAGAAATTTGCAAGCGGCAAAAAATACTTCTCTTATCAGTTTAACCAGCAGATGGCAAGAAAAGGTGTTGAGATTCAACTGAATAATCATAAATCAGGGTTAGCCGACAGCTTACAAAGATATGGGCTTCCCGGCGATTTCAGAACACTCTTAAACTTCTTATTATATATTTCCAATCACAAAGAACAGACATGAAGCCAATCCCTTACGGCGTAGCCAGTTGCAAATCAATCCGTGAAGACAACTGTTGCCATATCGATAAGACCCGTTACATTCCAAAACTGGAAGCAACAGAAAAGTTTCATCCGCCCGCGATGTTTCGGGAAATCATCCTGGTTAACCGTGTTGGAAAGCTATTATGACATCAGCCGCCAGGATCAGTTTGATTTTCTGTTCAGGGGAAATCATCCCACCGGAAAAGAACAGTTATCTGAATTTCAATTTTTCACAGGTTGCTCCCCAGGCCGACAAGGTGGCAGTGCTGACAATGTTACCCACACCACTTTTTAAGTTCGTCACCCCTGATGAACAGTCAAGTGTAATATCAGGCTTTTCAAACCCGCGTCAGGGGACAGATTTACGAAGTGGTGTACTACTTTTTTGGAATGCTCCCAATTTCTTGTTGCATTCCTTTTAAATCCCTGATAGAAAAAATCAGTCAGCGGTTCTGGTTTATTCGGAATCTCATTATTAAAACAGAGGTGAGGAATAGCGCCTTTCGGGATACCTCGAATCCCGGGTTGAAATAATAATCATTATTATCTGAAATGATGTGTGTTGAAGCTGAATGGCAGTGAACCCGGTTCCGAAAGGACAAAATTATGATAGACATACAAAATCAGCGGGATTACCGTAATATTCCCATAGACAAAGTCGGCATAAAAAATCTTCGGTATCCCATCACAGTGCTGGATCGGAAAAACGGCTTTCAGCATACCATTGCCAGTATCAGCATGTATGTGGACCTGCCCGAAAGATACAAGGGAACCCACATGAGCCGTTTTGTGGAAATGCTCCACCTGTTTCGTCTGGAGATATCACTGAAGAGATTTTCAGAAATACTTCAGCAGATGAAGGAATGCCTGAATGCCGCCTCAGCTCATGTGGAGGTCACGTTTCCGTATTTTCTTGAAAAAGAGTCTCCGGTCAGCAAGGTCCCCGGACTGATGGATTATACCTGCCGGTTTGTCGGCTCAAGTGATCATGAGGGCAAAGTGGATATTATATCCGAAGTCGTGGTGCCGGTTACTTCGGTCTGTCCGTGTTCCAAAGAGATCAGTGATTTCGGCGCGCACAATCAGCGCGGGGAAGTCCGTGTCAGCACAAGGTTCAGAAAATTTATCTGGATAGAGGACCTGATTGAAACTGTGGAGTCGTGCGCGTCCTGCGAAGTTTACTCGGTCCTGAAACGGGTTGACGAAAAATGGGTGACCGAAAGAGGATTTGAAAATCCGAAATTTGTCGAAGACATTGTTCGGGATGTTGCCGGGAAGCTCAAAGAGGACGATAACATCACCTGGTTTGCGGTGAGTGTCGAAAACTTCGAATCCATTCACAACCACAGTGCGTACGCCTACATCGCGCACAAAAAAGACCGGACCGCCCGTCCGTAACATATCGAGGGAGGTGAGCATGTTTCTCGAAGCCTGTCTGCTGACATGCGGAATCCACGCGGGAGCGGAACTGTACAAAAAAAAATCAGGGCAAAACAAATAAGATAAAAAATGAGTCGGATCAGTCGAAAATCTCGCTCAAAATCCCGGTCAGCCAGTTAATTCAAAATCCTTCACCAACAGAGAAGCGCGTTACAGACTATGAAAAAATGGTCAGCCGGAATCTGGTTATCTCTGCCGGATCCTTGGCACTGAACATCGCATGCTCCCTGTATAGTTTCATCACACTCTGAAATTGTCTGGAATGCCTTTGAAGACAGAGGACTGATAGATTTGACGGAAATGGTGCTATAAAATGAATTCAAAGTTCCAATCGTGTAAAGATAATCACCGAAGAATATGATACATCCATGCGTTCCGTAGAGACTTGATTGATAATCGTATGACTTTTTTTAAGAATATAGAACTGGGCGCGGGGTGTGGCAATTTTGGGAAACTGTTCTTTTCTCCATGTTGTCTCACAGATAAGAACAAGGAATTAAAAATAGCCTGTGATATATGTCATCTTGATTGTTTTTGCGATGCCTGTGAATTGCCATTTGGTGAAAATACCTTCGGAATAGCAATTCTTTGTAATCCTTACGGATATGGTTTTAATACAAAAGAAGAAACGGAAATCTTACTTAATGAGTTGACAAGAGTTTTAACGGATGACAGCAGAATAATAATTATCGGAAATCACAGAAACAAATACTGTACGCCTAAACGAATTGAAAAAAGAATTCATCAGATCTCGTTACAGGGAGTAAATATTCATTTTACAGTAAAAGAGACTGATTCAGCTTGTCCGTATATGGGATATCCTTTTCTTACAACAGACGGACGAAAAACGAATCCGAACAAGGAAATTACCCTTTATGTCAGAAAACAATTCAACACTGGCCTTGATTAGGAAAAATATTGACAGGCTTGTCCTTTCGGAAAGATTAAGGATAAGTGACTATAAGGAGGATTTTTATTCACATCTCACGAGTTTGTTAAGATTTCATCTGACTGTTCCGGACGAGCAGTATCATCGGGAATTTCAATTCAATGAAAACACTTACATGGGGCTTGAACAATTTATTTTAGAGAATTCCGATATGGTGGAGGCAACCAAGGCTCCTGATGATATTGACTGGGATTTGGCTGACGATGCAAAGGATATTTTAAAGGACAGGATTAAGCGTTTAACTGAGGAAGAAAAATCAGACGATCTGAAACCTTTTATCGAGTCAACCACAAATGTTTTTGAAAATTGGCTGATATACGATCTGATGCATCCGGGTTCAGTTTATAACCCGTGGATACCGGCCGTTAACATTCTGCAAAAAGGCTATGTTTATTTCATATCAGATGATAAAGACAGGATAAGCCAATATCAGAAAAGGATTTATCAGAAAGCAGACAGAGATACTCACGGTAATCTGGCCATAGTAACCAGAAGCAGTAAGAAGAGAAAATTTTCAGGGGTTCTTGCTGATAACAGACACAATCTCCAAATCAGCGTATATCAATATTTGAAAGAATACGCGTCAGGCTCGGATCATGCTGTGTCTTTGGGAGAAATTCAGGATTTTATGGGAACAAACATAAGCAGACAAACGATTCGCATGAAGGTAACCTCACCCTTGAAAAAGGCTGGTCTGATCGGCTCGAATTCAAAAGGATTTTTTCATATTGCCACCCCGAAGGATTTAAAACAGTGTTACGCAGCTCACCTGGAAAAAGTCCGAGGATTACAGGGAACCCTCAGAATTTATGAGAAACAGGCAAAGGTTTTGGGTATTGAAAATTTAGGAGAAGGTTTGTAAACAGAATGAAACCCCCATCCAAATACACTCTCCAGCGGACCATGATCGTCTATTTTCTGCTGATCGGCTTTGCCTCATTACTGGTGGGCGTCGAATTTATCGTGGAGACGCACGGAAGCAATCTGCGCGAAGACCTGCTTTCCAATTTTGAAAAGTATTCAAAAGATGAAATCGGAGCGGACGCGCTTTTCGGACCCATTGACAGGCTGAGGAGCAAAGCCATCCTGATGATCGGCATTATCCTCGTTGTCATGATCATCGTTCTGACCATGTTTATTAAAAATATCACAGGCCCATTGCAGCACATGATAGAAATCTCCGAAGAAATATCGAAAGGAGACCTGAGCCGCACGGTAAAGATCCATTCCGACAACGAACTGGCGGAACTCGGCAATGTCATTAACGAAATGTCGAGCAATCTGCAGGAGATCACTCTGCTTTCCAAGAATCTGTGTTCATCCGGCAATGATTTTGTCTCAAAAGCCTCTTCCATACTGGCGAACAAAGAGACTCTGAAGTCCGAAGATATCAGCAATTTGAAGGAAGAGACCGATTATTTGGAAACAGAACTCGGGATGCTGACCGAAGTCATAGAATATTTCAATTTTTACACCGTGGAAAAACAGGATGATGAGTAAACTATCAAGCATCGAGCATCAAGCATCGAGCATCAGGCATCAGGCATCAAGCATCAAACATCAAGCATCGAGCATCAAGCATCAAGCATCGAGCATCAAGCACCAAACCCCTTTGTTTCTCCCTGTCTTTGAATATGGGAATTCTTATGTCACCATTGAGCAGTTGGAGAATCAGTTTGATGTCACCGCATTAATAACAAATGCTTATTTTCTTTATAAAAAAAGAGAGTTAAAGCTCGCTGTCACGGAGCAGAATGTCAAAAACTTCCTCGGTTTCGGGGGGCTGGTGGTTACGGATTCGGGCGCTTTCCAGCAGTTTTCGGGCCCCTTATATCTTTCAAACAAAAAAATAATCAAATTTCAGAGAGACATAGGCGCTGATGTGATCTCGCCCCTGGATATTATCACAACCCCCGGCGATAATCGGACAACCGCCACAAAAAAATTAAACGCCACCCTAAAGCGTATCAGAGAAGGTATGGCTCTCGCAGACCCGGCAATTTTAATCGGAGTTCAGCAGGGCGGACGTTTTCATGATCTGAGGGGGTATGCATTGGAAAAACTGATGGAGATGGGTGTGAAATACATTGCCCTGGGAAGTCTCGTTCCCTTTTTTAACAGAAACCATGACATTGAATTCATCGGCAAAGTGATTCAGCAGGCCAGAAAGATAATCGATCCGGATATTCCGATTCATCTTTACGGCGGAGGCGATCCTTTGGAGCTTCCCTTTTACATCTTCATGGGGTGCGATATTTTTGACTCCTCCTCTTTCATCCACTATGCACGGGGCGGATGGTATATGACGCCGTACGGCGCTTTTGATGTTCAAAGGAATACGCCGGCGTCTCTTCCCCGGACTTGCGAATGTTCCCTCTGCAAAACAGACCGCAAAGAGGTATGGGAAAACGAGAAAAAGCTCGCATTGCACAACCTGTGGACAATTCAGGATGTGATCCGGGAGATGCGAATGATCATCGGCCGAGGGAACAGACTTTCCGAGTATCTGAACCATGTCACGGCGATTCATCAGGAATGTTTTCCGGAAAGCCGGCTTGCCGGTTCATGGGAGCGGCTCTGCAACAACTACAGGGATTTCACATAAGAAACTTCCATGAAAATTTTTTTCCTGATTATAACGCTTTTCGGGGAGGCTTGTCCGTGAACGTGAACTTGAACTTGAACGGTCAGGTGGGCCTTGATCTTCGTTTCGGCCAGCCGCAACACTCTGCTCCCGACGGATTGGCAAATCCGGCGGCGGGCTTGGATTTGCCAATCCAAGCCGAGCGAAGCGGCCCAAACGAAGATCATGGCCATTCAGGTGTAAGTTCGGGTTCAGGCGCAGGTGTAAGTTCGGGTTCAGGTTCAAGGGCTCCCTAAATCCGTTATAATCAGGTTTTTTTATGTGATACAAATAGGAATGATGCGCTTGGATCCCGGGCTTTACGGATTTTTTACTGTAAAATCGGCAACAAACCTGCTATCCGAATTTTTAAGCATTATATGCAGTTTTATATTGACTTGTCTGAGTTCCTGTGTTAATAAGCATTTTTTATTTTTTAACAGAGATTCAGCCATATCTGATACAGGCAGAGAACGTAAATTTCAAACCAGATTATGAAAAGGAAGGGTAAATTTTTGCAGAACAGATATATATCAGGAAAATCGGGAAAAGCACTGCCCGTGGTATTTATGTTTTCGGGGCAGGGTTCCCAGTATTATAATATGGGAGGGGAACTGTTTGAAAAGAACGATCTTTTCCAAAGGGAGATGCGTCTGCTGGATGCCCTTGCCGCTGATTTGCTGGGGGAATCCGTGCTTGACCGCATATATGACAGAAACAGGCGGAAAAGGGATACCTTTGACCGTCTCCTTTACACCCATCCGGCCCTGTTCATGCAGCAGTACGCTCTGGCCCGGACCCTGTCTGAGACAGGAATAAAACCGGATTTTGTCATGGGAACAAGTATGGGAGAGTTTGTCTCGGCTGCTGTCGCTGGCATCCTCTCTTCCGAGGATGCGCTCCGGGCCGTTATCCGGCAGGCAGAGGATCTGGAGGAATATTGCCCGCGGGGGGGAATGCTTGCCGTACTGCATAATCCGGAACTTTATGACAGAACCCCTCTCCTCCGTGAAAACAGCGAGATGGCCGGGGTTAATTTTGATTCCCATTTTGTTGTTTCGGGAACTCCCGAAGGATTGCAGCGCATTTCCGATTTTCTGCGGGAGAAGGCTATCGCTTATCTGCTACTTCCTCTGACCGTTGCCACCCATTCCTCTTTTATTGACCGGGCCAGTCCGTCGTACAGAGCCTTTCTCAGACAGCTCTCTTTCAACATGCCTGAAATTCCTTTTATCTCCTGTTCCAGGGCAAGTCTGCTGAAAGAGATTCCGTCCGATTATTTATGGGAAGTGGCCAGAGAACCGATCCGGTTTCAGGAAAGTATAAGGAATTCGGAAACCCGGGGATCACACATCTGGCTGGATCTGGGGCCATCGGGCACTCTGGCCAATTTTGTCTCATATAACCTTGACAAAGGTTCCGATTCGGTGTATATGTCGATTCTGACACCCTTTGGCAACGACAGAGCCTCTTTTGAAAAGGTGAAAAAATATTTTTCTGAACAACCGGTCCCCGTCCGGGGGCATATTCAGATGAAAGGCAATACAATGAAAGCATACATATTTCCGGGACAGGGATCCCAGAAAAAAGGCATGGGAGATTCTCTTTTTGACGAGTTTCCCCAAGAGACGGCAAAGGCCGACCAGGTTCTGGGATACAGCATAAAGGAGCTGTGTCTGAAAGACCCTGATAATTTTCTGGGACAGACCGATCACACCCAGCCTGCCTTATACACGGTCAATGCGCTGATGTGGATGCGACATACCGCGGATAAGGATGGTGACCCTCCCGATTTCATGGCAGGGCACAGTCTGGGAGAGTATAATGCCCTGTTCGCGGCTGGCGCGTTCGATTTTGAAACCGGTCTCAGGCTGGTGAAGGAGCGGGGCAGACTCATGGCCATGGCCCGGGGCGGGGCCATGGCCGCTGTGGTCGGTCTGGGAGAAGAGAAAATACAGGATATCCTCCGGGAGAACAATTTCATAACACTGAGTGTGGCCAATTACAACTCGCCTTTGCAGATCGTGATATCAGGTCCGGCCGAAGATATTGAAAAAGCGGAGCCGGTTTTCAAGGCAGCGGGAGCGAAGCATTACCTTCGGCTGAAGGTCAGCGCGGCGTTTCATTCTCCGTATATGAAGGAAGCAGCGGAAGAATTTGCCCGTTTCACAGAGGAATTCACTTTTGAGGTGCCGCACATTCCGGTGATCTCCAATGTCACGGCACAGCCCCACGGGAAAGATGTGAAAGATCTGCTGGTGGCCCAGATCACCTCCCCTGTGCAGTGGACCGGGACGATCCGATATCTCACAGAACAGGGGGTGACGGACTTCAAAGAACTCGGCCCCGGGAACGTCCTGACCGGCCTTCTCCGCAGAATACGGACCGAAGAGCCGGAGACGCGGAAAGCCGAAGAGAAACCCCCGGCCGCGTCCCCGCAAATCCAGCCGACAACGGACAACCAGCCACAGACAAAGGACAACCGACAACCGACAACCGACAACCGACAACCGACAACCGACAACCGACAACCGACAAACGGCAAGATCACCGCCGAAAATATGGGAAGCCGGGCATTCAGGGAAGAATACAATCTCAAATACGCATATCTCACAGGCGCGATGTTCCGGGGAATTGCTTCCAAGGAACTGGTCATAGCGATGGGCAAGGCCGGCATGATGGGCTATCTGGGAACCGGCGGCATGGAACTGAACGCCATTGAAGACGCGATCCGGGATATTCAGTCCGGGCTGGACGGAAAACCCTGCGGAATGAATCTGCTGCATAATTACTACGATCCGGATGCGGAGGAGAAGCTCGTTGATCTTTATCTGAAACACGGGATAAAATATGTCGAAGCCGCCGCGTACATGCAGATGACCCCGGCCCTGGTCCGTTACCGGCTCACCGGGCTGGCCCGGGAAAAGGACGGGCGCATCACGTCTTCCCACAAAGTGATGGGAAAAATATCCAGACCCGAGGTGGCAGAGGCTTTTCTGAGTCCCGCGCCGGAACGGATCGTCAACAAGCTGCTTGAGGGAGGGAAGATCACCCGGGAACAGGCGGACCTCTCCCGGAACATGCCCATGGCCGACGCGATCTGCGCGGAAGCCGATTCCGGGGGACATACCGACGGAGCCTCCGCCTACGCGCTCTTCCCGGCCGTACACCGGCTCCGCGACGATATGATGCGGAAATACGGGTATGAAAAGCAGATATTTATCGGGGCTGCCGGCGGCATCGGCACTCCCGGATCGGCAGCCGCGGCCTTTATCCTGGGCGCGGATTTCATTCTTACGGGTTCGATCAATCAATGCACGGTCGAAGCCGGAACAAGCGATCTTGTGAAAGATATGCTTCAGGAGATGAATGTGCAGGATACGGATTACGCTCCTGCCGGGGATATGTTTGAAACCGGGGCAAAGGTGCAGCTTCTAAGAAAAGGCGTGTTTTTTCCTGCCAGGGCCAACAAGCTGTATGATCTGTACCGGCAATACGATTCTGTTCACGACATTGACGAAAAGACGAAAAAGCAGCTCCAGGAGAAATATTTCAAACGGAGTTTTGATGAAATATGGGAAGAGACAAAATCCTTCTTTTCCGAGCGTGATCCGGAACAGATAAAAAAGGCCGAAAAAAGTCCCAAGCATAAGATGGCCCTGATCTTCAGGTGGTACTTCGGGCATACCACACGGATCGCCAATGAGGGCATTGAGGCGGAGAAGGTGAACTTCCAGGTGCATACCGGCCCCGCGCTGGGTGCCTTCAACCAGTGGGTGAAAGGGACCGGACTGGAGAACTGGCGCAACCGTCATGTTGACAAGATAGCGGAGAAGCTGATGCGGGAGACGGCCGATCTGCTGAACCGTCGGTTTGCGGAGATGGGGACAGATCCGGAATCCGGGACTTAACCTTAACCCTTAACCCTTAACCCTTAACCCTTAACCCTTAACCCTTATACCCTTAACCCTTAACCCTTAACCCTTAACCCTTAACCCTTAACCATGAACAAACTCATCACTTTTATCGTTTTTTTCGCGGCCGTGACGCTCCTGACTGTCTGCGCTCATATTCCTCAAAATGAGAATCGGTCGGACAGCCCGAAAGATCAGCAGGCCGCAGGCTCTGACAGCATCGGAGATGCTTCTCCGCCGATTCCCGGCCCCTCTGAGCCCGCCCGGAAAATAATGACCCTGAACAACCTGGCGGAGGCCTGCCGCGTACTCGGGGACTATGCAAGGGCCGAACCCCTTTATCAGCACGCGCTGGAAATCAGCAGAAAAGCTTACGGGCCCGAACATGCCCAGACGGCCGTTATTATGAACAATCTGGCAATGCTGTATCATTTATGTGAAGATTACACGCGGGCCGAACCGCTTTACATCCGGGCGCTTGCAATCAGAGAAAAAGTGTATGGCCCTGAACACGCTTCCGTGGCATTGACCCTGAATCATCTGGCAGGGCTGTATGATTTGCTCGGAATGCATGCGAAAGCCGAACCGCTTTATGAGCGGGCGCTGGCGATAGATGAAAAAATTTACGGCCCGGATCACCCTGAAATAGCGATAGACCTGAATAATCTGGCCCTGGCATATCATTCACTCGGAAATTACGCCAAAGCTGAACCCCTTTATGAGCGCGCTCTGAAAATCGAAGAGCGGTTCTATGGCTCGGGTCACGCTTTCCCAGGGATGACGCTGAATAATCTGGCGCTGGTCAATCATTCCCTGGGAAAGTATGCGCCTGCCGAGTCTTTTTACAAGCGGGCCTTGGCGATCAGTGAAAAGATTTATGGCCCGTATCACCCGGATTTGGCCGCGGACATAGGCAATATGGCGGAGCTGTGCCGTGCGCTCGGAAATGATGCGCAGGCGGAATTTTTTTACAAGCGCGCGCTGATCATTGCCGAGATGAACCGCCTGCCCCAGTCATTGTGGCGTATCCGGCATGGTCTGAGCCGCATCTTTGCCGGGCAGGAATATCCCGACGCGGCGATCTTTTTCGGCAAGCA
>JAUCGI010000282.1 GCA_030378035.1 Desulfobacterales bacterium HSG2 | reverse complement strand
ATAAGAGAGACCAAGGCTCCGAAAACTTCGTCTGCATTGATTC
Source organism: Desulfobacterales bacterium HSG2 (assembly GCA_030378035.1). Taxonomy (GTDB): domain Bacteria; phylum Desulfobacterota; class Desulfobacteria; order Desulfobacterales; family 4be13; genus JAUCGI01. The sequence continues at coordinate 2,028 of JAUCGI010000282.1, read as the reverse complement.
CGATCTGTTAACTTTCAAACATTAACTTAAAAACTATAATCAGTTTCTGTTTGTGTCAATGATAAATTGAAAAATATTCAATATTCCGGAAATATTCCGGAGATATCCTGAAGAACGAACCCTGCTCCGGAGTGCAAAAATCATTTGGGTGTAACAGAAAGCCGTGTCAAATTGTTCCTGATTCTAACGGATTTTGTGATCCGAATCCATTTTTTAACGCAGAGAACGCGGAGGCCGCGGTGATCCGCGGAGTCTCTTCCGAATCTCCGCGGTTCTCCGCTGCCTCCGCGTTTTCTTAGCCGGCTGAAATCATTTTTGCATAAATGGGACTAACTAAATCAGAATAACCGACAGATCATTCCTCCTGCTCTTTATCTTGCTCTTGCTCTTGCTCTTGCTCTTTATCTTTATCTTTATCTTTATCTTTATCAAACGGACACGACAGAATTAAGATTAAGATTAAGAGCAGGAGCAAGAGCAAGATAAAGATAAAGAGCAAGATAAAGAGCAAGAGCAAGATAAAGAGCAAGATAAAGAGCAAGATAAAGAGCAAGTCCTAAGTTTACACTTATGAACGGAGCACACTCAGGCCGGATCGCTGTGCGGGTTTAAGTGCAAGTTTAAGTTTAAGTGCAAGGGGCTACCTAAATCAGCTTTTCAGAATGACCGGTCATTTTAATTTGGCCAGTCCCCAAATACGTTCAGACCTCCGAAGTCTTTTTATTAGACACTTCAGATGTTCTGTGATATACCGGATAGTAATGTAAAGGGTTAAAGAGTTAAAAGTTAAGGATATCCCGCATACGGACCTTGAAACTCGGAACTCGGAACTCGGAACTCGGAACTCGGAACTCGGAACTTGAAACTCTTAACCTTAACCCTTAATCCTTAACCCTTAACCCTTACAACCCTTAACCCTTAACTTTAGAAAGGAAAACAATGACCACATCCGAAAAAACACCCGGTATTGACCCGGTAAAGCTCGACCTTGACAGCGAATTCAAATTTGAATGTCACAAAGGGGTGAAATGTTTCACCAAATGTTGCAGAGGGATCAATATTGTATTAACACCTTATGATATTATCCGACTTAAAAAGCGTTTGCAACTGCCTTCAGATGAATTTCTGGCAATATATACAAAACCGGAGCTGCTGGAAAAAACAGATCTGCCGGTGGTGACGCTGAAGCTTTTGGATGATGAATCGGAATCCTGCGCGTTTGTCAGGGATGACGGATGCATCATTTATGAAGACAGGCCCACCGCCTGCCGCTATTATCCCCTGGGGACAGCTTCGCTGAGTCACAAAGAGGGCGCGGACGATCAGGACTTCTATTTCTTTGTGAACGAGCCCCACTGCCTGGGCTTTGAGGAGGATAAGCAGTGGGATGTCCGTGAATGGCGCAAGGATCAGGGGGTTGATATCCATGATGAAATCAACGCGGAGTGGACCGATCTGCTGGTAAGAAAGCGGTCGTTCCCGCCGAATATAAAACTCACGGACCAAAGCAAAAAAATGTTCTTCATGGTGAGCTACGACATTGACAAATTCAGACAATTTGTCTTTGAAAGTTCATTTCTGGATCGTTACGATATTGACAAGGAAACAACTGAAAAGATCAGGGAGGATGAGATCGCACTTTTAAAATTTGGTATTCAATGGTTAAAGAGTTCTCTGTTCGATGAGGGGGCCTTTAAAACCAAACAGGAAAACGCGGCTTCATAAAAAAGCTGTCCTGCTCGGTTCGGATTGGCAAATCCGAACCCGCAGGATTTATCCAGCAAAAATTTTAAAGTGGAAATAAAAACATTCAACTAAAAAGGGAATAAAAATGACACGAGGATATGAAAGCTGTCAATAGCCTGTTTGACAAGCTCCTGATTATCCCCTCAATCGCTCAATAAAGCAGTCCAAATTGGACTGCTTTTTTCGTTTTGCAACAGAAATGAAGGCTTCATTTGTCAGTTGACACTTCTGAAAGAACAGCGGGACGCAGATAAACGCGGACAAACGCGGATGAGTCCGTTC
>JAUCGI010000062.1:20522-28746 GCA_030378035.1 Desulfobacterales bacterium HSG2 | reverse complement strand
TCTCGACCCTCGAAGAGAAAATGCCCGGGCTGCCGCCCGTTTCTCCTGAAATCATGGGAACGCTGAAAACCCTCGCTCAGATCGCCGAATATCTTGTCGGAAACTCGAAACCGGAAACCGAAAACCGAAAACCGTCAACCGAAAACCAGAAAGGTTATGAACAGAAACAGTCAGAAACAATTCCTCGGCGGGAATCCGAGTCAGGTTCCTGCTCAAAACAGGCTGGGAGAGTCATGCTTTATAACAGACGCTTTCAGGGCGGTTCAGGATGGGTTGAACTCAATGCAGGCCATCCAGACGCAGACCGCTGAAACGCATAAGAAATTCCTTGAAACTCAGACCGAAGCCAGCCGCACACTGAATATGATGATGGAGAACACTCAGCGTCTGGCTGAAGTTTCCATGGGGCTGAGAGCTCCGGATACTTCCGTTTCCAATCTGGGCCTTGGGGACTTCTCTCCTGCCGCTCCCAGTATCCAGATTGAAAACGAGAGAGACATGATGTCTCCGTCCGAGAATGGGAGAAGAAGGATTGAAGAACAACAGACCTCGGAAAGAACAGAGGTTCCTGCAACCCCGAATATTTCCGATGCTCCGGCAACATCCCCTTCCCCGGTTATCCATGCGCATACACCGGAGGTCTCCGTTGAGAAACCCGATACTCCGCGTGTCAGGGAGAATGCTGAAAATCGAAAATCCGAAATCGAAAATCCGAAACCCGAAATCCAAACGGCCATGCTGGATGTTGTGAGCGAACTGACTGGCTATCCCGCGGAGATGCTTTCGATGGACATGGATATTGAGGCGGACCTGGGGATCGACTCCATCAAGCGGGTGGAGATCCTCTCGACCCTCGAAGAGAAAATGCCCGGGCTGCCGCCCGTTTCTCCTGAAATCATGGGAACGCTGAAAACCCTCGCTCAGATCGCCGAATATCTTGTCGGAAACTCGAAACCGGAAACCGAAAACCGGAAACCGGAAACCGAAAACCGGAAACCGAAAACCGGAAACCGTCAACCGGAAACCGGAAACCAGAAGTCCGAAATCGAAGCGGGCATGCTGGAAGTGGTCAGCCAACTGACCGGGTATCCCACGGAGATGCTTTCGATGGACATGGATATTGAGGCGGACCTGGGGATCGACTCCATCAAGCGGGTGGAGATACTCTCGACCCTTGAAGAGAAAATGCCCGGGCTGCCGCCCGTTTCTCCTGAAATCATGGGAACGCTGAAAACCCTCGCTCAGATCGCCGAATATCTTGAGGGAAACTCGAAACCGGAAACCGGAAACCGTCAACCGGAAACCGGAAACCGGAAACCGTCAACCGTCAACCGGAAACCGGAAACCGGAAACCAGAAGTCCGAAATCGAAGCGGGCATGATGGAAGTGGTCAGCCAACTGACCGGGTATCCCACGGAGATGCTTTCGATGGAGATGGATATTGAGGCGGACTTGGGGATCGACTCCATCAAGCGGGTGGAGATCCTCTCAACCCTCGAAGAGAAAATGCCCGGCCTTCCTTCTGTCTCTCCCGAAGTCATGGGAACGCTGAAAACCCTCGGACAGATCGCCGAATATCTTGTTGAAAACTTGGAATCTGAAACTCGGAACTCGGAACCGGAAACTCGAAACTCGGAAATCCGAAATCCGAAATCCGAAATCGAAATGACTATGCTGGAAGTGGTCAGCGATCTGACCGGCTATCCTGGGGAGATGCTCTCGATGGAGATGGATATTGAGGCGGACCTGGGGATCGACTCCATCAAGCGGGTGGAGATCCTCTCGACCCTCGAAGAGAAAATGCCCGGCCTGCCGTCCGTCTCTCCCGAAGTCATGGGAACGCTGAAAACCCTCGGACAGATCGCCGAATATCTTTTTGGAAACTCGAAACCGTCAACCGGAAACCGTCAACCGGAAACCGTCAACCGGAAACCGTCAACCGGAAACCGTCAACCGGAAACCGTCAACCGGAAACCGTCAACCGGAAACCGTCAACCGGAAACGCACCCCGCTATTGAAAGAAAAACCATATCGGTTGTCAATACGCCGCTTGAAGGTGAGGAATACGTTTCCATTCCTGCCGGCAGAAAAATTTTGGTTACGGATGACAGAAACGGTCTCGGGCAGATGATTGTCAATGAATTTGAAGCGGTCAGTATGGACGCGCTTCTGATCTCTCCTGATGAGGTAAACAACGGACATAATCTGCCTCCCGCGGGCGGACTGGTTATTCTCCCGAATCCGGATCTCAGTTTAAAGGACGCTTTTGCACTGACGCGCCACGCAGCGCCGGATATCCTCGAATCCGCCAAAAAAGGGGGAGCTATTCTGGGGACCGTCGCCCGATTGGACGGCGCGTTCGGTTTTAAGGGCAAAGGCGTTCAGAATCCTTTACAGGGCGGGCTTGCCGGACTCGCCAAGACAGCCGCTGTTGAGTGGGAGGATGTCTGCTGCCATGCCATAGATATTGCACCGGACTGGAAGGAGAATGAGGCGATTGCAAAAGCTGTTGTCTCGGAGCTTATCCATCCCGGGCCTGTGGAAGTCGGACTGGAGCCGGATGCACGGTTCACCTTTGAACTTGAATCTTCGCCATATCCCCGGGGAGAGATCAGCCTCGCGGCGGGTGATGTGGTGGTGATCAGCGGCGGCGCAAGAGGCGTCACCGCTTCCGCCGCATACTCGCTTGCAATGCAGGTCAAACCGACTCTCGTTCTCCTCGGAAGGTCACCGATTCCGTCGCGAGAGCCTGAATGGCTTGCCTCGGCAGAAGGCGAAGCCGCTGTCAAAAAGGCGATCCTTGAGAACGAATTCAAAGGAAAGCGTCCGTCGCCTGTGCAGTTGGAAGAGGCATTCAGAAGGCTCATGGCGAATCGTGAAATCTCAGAGAATCTGGAGAGGCTGAATTCGACCGGCGCAACCGCGCTCTACTACTCGGTTGATGTTCGTGACGCTGAAAGCGTGAAATCGGTTTTGAACGAGGTCCGCTCCGCGTACGGCCCCATAAAGGGGATTATCCACGCCGCGGGTATGCTGGAAGACCGTCTGATCGTTGATAAGACACCGGAACAGTTTGAAAGGGTTTTCGATACCAAAGTCAAAGGACTGGACGCGCTTCTTGAAGCGACCCGATCCGATGACCTCAGACACATCGTGCTTTTCTCATCCGTAAGCGCCCGACTGGGGAACAGAGGGCAGGTGGATTATGCCATGGCAAATGAGGTCCTGAATAAGACTGCCCAGCAGGAATGTGCAATCCGGCCGGATTGCAGCGTCGTCTCCGTCAACTGGGGCCCGTGGGACGGGGGCATGGTATCTCCTGCTTTGAAACGGGAATTTGAGCGAAAAGGGATCAAACTGATCCCCGTGGATGAAGGCGCATCATGCATGCTGTGCGAAATGATGGGAGGTAAGGACGCTCCTGTGGAAGTGGTTATCGGCGCGGAGTGGACAGAGGACCCCGCACCACGCCTCTCGCTCTCTTTTAAGCGTGAGTTAGATGTGGATCGTTACCCGATCCTCGGGGCGCATATTCTGGATGGGAAGCCGGTGGTTCCTTTTGCGCTTATGACCGAGTGGCTCGGACACGGCGCGCTGCATGAGAATCCGGGGCTTCTGCTCCACGGCTTGGATGACATCCGGCTTCTGAGCGGAATCAAGGTTCATCAGGATAAAAAACTGATCCGTCTTCTCGCGGGCAAGGCCAAGAAAAAAGGCGATGTCTATGAAGTCGATGTTGAAATCAGGAACGGCGTGAAAAACGGCAAAGAGGTGATTCACTCCAAGGCAAAGGCGATTCTCACAGATACGCTCTCCCAGCCGCCCTCGTTCAATGTGTCAGCGGATGTCGCGTCAGAAGCGTATTCCAAGAGCATCGAGGAGGTATATGAAACGATCCTTTTCCACGGGCTTGAACTCCGGGGGATCCGGGAGGTCGTCAGTTGCTCGTCCCGGGGAATGACGGCAAAGATAGCGTCCGCACCTTCCCCTGAAAAATGGATGGAGGAACCGCTGAGAAGCAGATGGATCGGCGATCCGCTGGTTCTCGATTCCGCTTTTCAGATGGCGATTATCTGGTGCTTTGAGGAGAAGGGGCTTGTCTCCCTGCCCGCTTACAGCGCGTCTTACCGCCAGTACCGTGACCGCTTCCCCTCCGACGGCGTCACCGCAGTCCTTGAGGTCAAAAAGGCCGGTGAGCATAAAATAAAGGGAGATTTTACATTTCTCGACGATGACAATACTGTGGTTGCCCGACTGACCGGATACGAGGCTATTATGGATGCTTCGCTTTTCAAGGCGTTCAAGTCATAGCCTGATCCAATTACAGCAAACTGGAAATTCGTCCCCTTTTTCATTACAGAGAGGGGGATGAATTTCCAAGTTGCGATACATGAGTCGGAGCGGTTTTCTGAAAATGCGGTAAGGTCAGGAATGCAGAACGGCTGAGTTGATGATGGGATTGATATTATCGATCTTAAAAATGAAATGATATCAGGCACTTCGCCAGGGGTGGGACAGAACCACCCCTCAGATTTCCTTATCAATTCAGGGTTTTATGCCAATACTCAGGCTATCGGAGGGGCGAAGTATATATCTGTTCTCCCAGCAGGGCTACGCTCTTCTGTGCAAGCTTCTGAAGTCTGATCTCGCCAAGCAGATGGTGAGGGATTATTTTAAATCTCAATTAAATTAATAAGGCATCCTTCACAAAAGCCGAAAGTAGTTCACACTTTTTCCCGATCAGAGTTGAGGACTAGTACAGCAAATTGAAAATTCGTCACCCTCCTCTCTTATAATGACAAAGGGGGAATGAATTTACGATTTGCTGTACTAGGCAGGCCAGGGCCTTAACCCTTAATCCTTAATCCTTAATCCTTAATCCTTAATCCTTAACCTTTAACCTCAGTTCTCCATTTTCATCTTATACGTCTCATCGATGATGGTCACAGGCGGAAGCTTCTTTTTATCTTTCACCGCCTGCTTTGTCTCTTCACGGATAGCTCTGTCATACCAGAATAACCCGCCGGCACCGCTTCCGAACGGATCAAAAAGCCCCCCGGAATGCTTTGTCCCCGGAGGACTTGGCAGTTTCCACCATCGCCAGTACGCCTGCCGGACATACGGAACCATGAACGTCGGAACAAAGCAGCCGATTTCATGGATCTTCGCCTGAATCTTAACGGAAAGCTCCTCCCGTTCTTTTTCGTCGAGAGAATCCCGATATGCATCAATCAGTTTGTCCATCTCCGGATCATCTGTGTTGGTGATGTTATTGGTCTGGGGCTTGTGCGCATTGTCAGAGTGAAAATGTTCCCAGTACTGGGGTCGCAGAGACGTGCTCCATCCCATCCATGCCACATCATGTTTTTTCTCAAGAAATTTCTTGAACGTGGCCGCCATATCCAGCTTCCGGAGCAGCAGCTCAACACCTGCCTTCTTGCCCTCTTCCTTCAAAACGACAAGCCGTGGTGTGTGCTCCTCAAATCCGTAAGTCACTTCTACCGAAAAGCGTTTTCCGTCCTTTGCCCAGATACCGTCAGGCCCCCGGTTCCAGCCGGATGCTTTCATGTAGTGACTCACCTTTTCCAGATCAAACCGTCTTGCCCGGATGGTACTGTTTGTATAATTGCCGTAGCCCATAAAGCCATGTTCAAGCCTGAAATAGTCGCTGCGCAGCACCTTTTCAATCACCCTTCCGATATTCATTGCATGGGCGAAAGCGTATCGGAGATTTTTGTCCTTGAAAATCTCTTTGCCCTGATTCAGCCACATTCCCATGGCAGACTGCTGGGTGTCGTTGAAGAACCATATTTTATGAACATAACCGTTTTCCACAACCTGCGTCTTTGTTTTTTCATGCCAGTATTTGGGAATGGTGATACTGAAGACATCAATTTCGGTTTTTTTGAAATATTCCCACAGCACATTGTAGTCCCTGACAACTTTGAAGGTGACTTTATCCACATTGAAGCGGTTTTTGAAATAGCGGAGGTCTTTTGCCCACCAGTCCTTTTTCCGCTTAAACTTGACGTATTTCCCTTTTTTGAAGTCGGATATCTGATAAGGACCGGTGTTCGGCACGATGGCCCAGTTGTATTTCTTAACAAAATCCTTATCGAGTTCGCTGTAATAATGCCGGGGTGTCGGATTGATACCGAGCTTCAGGTGGAGATCCGGAACCGGTTTGGCGCTGACAACGGCCAGGGTATGGTCGTCATATACGATCACCTTTTCGATCTCCTTTGTGTAATAATCATTGTACCACGGCGCGACAATATGTTTGGATCGCATAAACTCCAGCGTGTACGCGAAATCATCCGCGGTAACGGGCTTGTCGTCGGACCAGCGGGCCTTGGGGTTGAGCCTGAAGTACATGGTCTTCTTGTTTTTGTCAAAAGCCCAGTGGGTGGCCAGTTCAGGGATAATATTCTCGGTATTCGGATGAATCCCAATCAGTCCGAGTTGATTCTCGAGAATGGCGCTTCTGAAACTGCCGTTTGAATCCGGCCCCACCACACGGAAGGTCATGGGGAAGCTCAGGATTGAGGAATTCATCGTACCGCCCTTCTTTGCATCCGGAGAGGCATAAACCGGGTCGGCGTCATTGGTGAGCCACTCGATATCCTTCGGAAGTTCCGGTTTTGCAGCCGGCTTTCCGGTTTCCACCACCTTCTCCTTTGAAACAGCTTTCTCAGCGGCTTTAACATCCTTTTCACAGCCGATCAGCATAAGTATGACGGCCATGAAAGTCAGAATCATCGTTCTCTTTCGTCCTTTAACCATTTAATTCTCCTTTATTAAAAGTTACAGATTGTCCGGAGTGCCAAAGTTGTACTTTGACAGTTCATCAACCTCCGGAGTGCCAAAGTGCAACTTTGGCAGACATCCCGGCTCCCAAAGTTGCATTTCGGATTATTTCCCGCCCCGCAGGCGGGCAATCTCGGCCCGCAGGCGGCGCAGTTCGGCTTCGGCAGACTCTCGGGCTTCACTTTCCTGCTCGGCCCGTGCCTCGGCAGACTCTCGGGCTTCACTTTTCTGGTCGGCCCGTGCCTCGGCAGTTTCGGCCCGTGCCTCGGCAGACTCTCGGGCTTCACTTTCCTGGTCGGCCCGTGCTTCGGCAGTTTCGGCCCGTGCCTCGGCGATTTGCCGAGCCTCCGTCTCTTTGTCAGCCCGTTCCTCATCGGACAGGAGCTCCTCGCCAGTCCGCCCATCGATGACGATGATCCTGTCCCCCGATTCGCTCACGCCCAGCCACACATCGGTGAGCTTGCTGTAAAATCTGCCCCGAGTGTCAGGGGTTGCGCTCACATACCGGTTGCCGATCAGTTTGTAACCCCGGATGGTGTAGGATATCTCATCATCCTTCAGTCCCGGATCGACGATGAAACACTCGGACACCCCGGCCCTCCTGTATATGTCCGGTTTCTTGTTTATGTCCGCATTCCGGTACCTGGGCGACACGACCTCGAGAATGAAACAGGGGATCACCCCCTCTTCCGACACATAAAAAACACCTCTCGGCCTGTCCGGGTCTCTCACATTCCTGATCACACTGATATCCGGTGCCGGATTCGGCAGATCCTCAACACCCCAGTCCATCTTCAGATCGCTGTAAACCGTCATGTCCTCCCTGTCCCTCAGACGGAACCGGATAATGCTCCTCAGCCTCTCAACATCCCTGTTGTGCAAGGTTCCCAGCATATAGACATCACCCTCCTCGGGATCCAGAAGATCGTCCGGTGTCAGCGGCCGGTAGGTGATCACGCACTCGCCGTCCTCATCATATTCGATAATCGTCCGGTATCCGTAATAATATCTGTCCCCGGTTTCCTCATGCGGATCCATGTCCGCCGAAACCGGTTCGGAATATGCTGCTGCTGCTCCCATGTCTTTTCCTCCTTTGCTCTTCCCTGCCCTTAGGTCTGCTCTTCCGCCAACCCTCCGGAGTGCCGAAGTTGCACTTTGGCAGTTCAGCAACTTCCGAAGTGTCTAAGTGCAACTTTGGCAAAACATCCCGGCTCCCAAAGTTGCATTTCGGATTATTTTCCGCCCCGCAGGCGGGCAATCTCAGCCCGCAGGAGGCGCAGTTCGGCCTCGGCAGACTCTCGGGCTTCACTTTCCTGCTCGGCCCGTGCCTCGGCAGTTTCGGCCCGTGCCTCGGCAGACTCTCGGGCTTCACTTTCCTGCTCGGCCCGTGCCTCGGCAGTTTCGGCCCGTGCCTCGG
>JAUCGI010000062.1:0-20423 GCA_030378035.1 Desulfobacterales bacterium HSG2 | reverse complement strand
CCAGACTCTCGGGCTTCACTTTCCTGCTCGGCCCGTGCCTCGGCAGACTCTCGGGCTTCACTTTCCTGCTCGGCCCGTGCCTCGGCAGACTCTCGGGCTTCACTTTCCTGCTCGGCCCGTGCCTCGGCAGACTCTCGGGCTTCACTTTCCTGCTCGGCCCGTGCCTCGGCGATTTGCCGAGTCTCCGTCTCTTCGTCAGCCCGTTCCTGATCGGACAGGAGCTCCTCGCCAGTCCGCCCATCGATGACGATGATCCTGTCCCCCGATTCGCTCACGCCCAGCCACACATCGGTGAGCTTGCTGTAAAACCTGCCCTGACTGTCAGGGGGTGCGCTCACATATCGGTTGCCGATCAGTTTGTAACCCCGGATGGTGTAGGATATCTCATCATCCTTCAGTCCCGGATCGACGATGAAATACTCGGACACCCCGGCCCTCCTGTATATGTCCGGTTTTTTGTTTATGTCCGCATTCCGGTACCTGGGCGACACGACCTCGAGAATGAAACAGGGGATCACCCCCTCTTCCGACACATAAAAAACACCTCTCGGCCTGTCCGGGTCTCTCACATTCCTGATCACACTGATATCCGGTGCCGGATTCGGCAGATCCTCAACACCCCAGTTTATCTTCAGATCGCTGTAAACCGTCATGTCCTCCCTGTCCCTCAGACGGAACCGGATAATGCTCCTCAGCCTCTCAATATCCTTGTCATGCAAAGTTCCTTGCATATAGACATCACCCTCCTCGGGATCCAGAAGATCGTCCGGTGTCAGCGGCCGGTAGGTGATCACGCACTCGCCGTCCTCATCATATTCGATAATCGTCCGGTATCCGTAATAATATCTGTCCCCGGTTTCCTCATGCGGATCCATGTCCGCCGAAACCGGTTCGGAATATGCTACTGCTGCTCCCATGTCTTTTCCTCCTTTGCTCTTCCCTGCCTGCCCTTCGAGCCGACGCTCTTCCGTCAACCATCCGGAGTGCCTAAGTTGCACTTTGGCAGTCAGCCGATTCTCCGGAGTACCTAAGTTGCACTTTGGTAGTCAGCGGTGTTCTGAATGCGTTCTGCCAAAGTGCAATTTCGGAGATTCATCCAAGTTCATAAGACCAAAATTTAACATAATCATCATCAATCTCATTGTCAAAAAGAGCATAAATATTTGTCAAATCGGCAATATCCCGGGGCTGGTTTGCACATTTTTTGAACAGGATCAGGTCTTCAAGCGTCATGATCTTCACCGGCATTCCCATAAAATCGACTTCAATGGCTCGCTCAAGCACATTTCGGTGAAATCGGGATTCAGCCAGTAAGAAATCGAGAATGATATCGTGATCATTTTCAAACCCCACCGCTCTCCATATTTTTACGAAATGAAACTGCTTCGGCTTTTCATGCACTTCCAGAGACTCGAAATATTTTTCTAACAATTGAAAGAAGTTCTGCATTGAATTGTTCTGCATCATGATCAGCATATCGATATCCACAGTGGCCCGCGGTTCTACCAGCGCGCTGTATGCCAGACCGCCGGCTAACGCATGATCAGCGTCCAGTTCCTGCAAAACTTTCAGGATCGTTTTCAAATGCTCTGTCAGAACTTGTCTGAGATCCATCTTCTCTCCTTATTCCTGACAATCTCTGAAAAAACCCTTTTCGTCAGTTCACCGTCGTCTGTTATCCCGTATTTCGTCTTCAGGTAAGATTTTCTCAATTCCAGGCAGAGAGCGGTAATGTCAGCCCATTTTCCGAGATTTTTACTCAGCCGTTCTTTATCCGTTATCCGCTTCCGGGATTTTTGCATCATCATTCCCCTTATTCATAAGTTGTATGCAGCTTGGGGTCAAATGCCTCCCTCACCGCCTCTCCGATAAATGTAACGGTCAGGAGTGTAATCACCATTGCCGTGATCACGGATCCGATGATCCAGTAGGCGTCCATGTTTACCCAGCCCTGTTGCAGCAGTTCGCCCCAGCTCGGGGTCGGGGGCGGAAGGCCGAATCCGAGATAATCCAGGGAGGTCAGGGCAATAATCCCGGATGAAACCGAAAACGGGGCAAAGGTGACGATAATCGCTATGGTGTTCGGGATGATATGCTTGAATATGATCCGCCAGTCAGACGCGCCCATGGCTTTGGCTGCAAGCACATATTCCCTTGCCTTCTCCTTATATGTCACCGTGCGCATGGTCCAGGTGACGCCGATCCAGCCGAAAAAAGACATAATCAGTATCAGCAGAAAGAAATTCGGCGTGATAATCGACGAGATAATGATGATCACATAGAGAAACGGAATGTTTGTCCATATCTCGATGATCCGCTGGAAAAAGAGATCGAACTTGCCGCCCCAGTATCCCATTGCGCTGCCAATGGCGACGCCGATGGTATAATTGGCCGCCAGCAGCGCAAGCGAAAAGAAAATCGCAATCCTGAATCCGTAAACGAGCCGGGCAACAATATCCCTGCCGACCGCATCGGTTCCCAGATAATGCCTCTCTTCCACGGACGGCGGAAACGGCGGATATTCGTCCCCCCTGAGATCATTCTCAAAAGCGTCATAGGGGACAACCGGCATCAGCAGCCAGTTCCCCTTATCTTTGGCATCAAACCGTTGCCTGAGCTGCCGGTAATTGGTCTCATATTCATAATCCAGACCGAACGTCGTCCCGGGAATCATCTCTCCGTAAGTCGGGAAATAATATTTGCCCTCACAGGAGACAAAGATCGCCCGCTTGTTCACAAGCATCTCGGCAAACAGGGAGAGGCATATCATTGTGATGAATATGATAAAGGAATAGTATCCGCGGCGGATGGATTTGAATCGCCTGATTTTTTTTTCTGTCAGCGGATTAAGTTTCATTTTTGATTTCACCTTTTTTCTGATTGAACTTAAACTTGAACTTGAACTTGAACTTGAACTTGGACTTAAACTTAAACTTGAACTTGAACTTGAACTTGGACTTGAACTTAAACTTGGACTTAAACTTAAACTTGAACTTGAACTTGAACTTGAACTTGGACTTGAACTTAAACTTGGACTTAAACTTAAACTTGAACTTGAACTTGAACTTGAACTTGAACCTGAACTTAAACTAAAGTTGAATTTAAACGTAAACATTCATTTACGGGCAACTTCAGGTATAAGTTCAAGTCCAAGTTCAGGTTCAGGTTCAGGTTCAGGTTCAGGTTCAGGTTTAGGTTTAAGTTCACATGGATCCCCCAGATCCGTTATAATCAATCATTTTAATCAATATGCTTTGATAAGCCTTCCCAATATCCAGAGGACTGTATCCCATAGCGTAAGCCTTTGAACTGTCGAGCGAAACATCAGGCGGACGCGGGGCCGGCGTAGATATGTCTTCCTGGAGAACAGGTCTGATCAGGGACTCGCTGACATTGAGGAGTCCTGCAAGGATCCTTCCCATCTCATATCTTGAAATGCGCGTCCGGCCGCCGAGATGGATAATCCCTTTCACTTTTTTATCCATCGCGAGAAGCAGGCCCTCTGACACGCTTTCAGCGTCCGCAGGCGTTCTGTATTCATCTGTGAAAAGCCGGACGGACTGCCCGTCCGAGAGAGATCGGATCATCTGACAGGCAAAGTTCCGCGCCCCTTGGGCATATCCGAACATCAGCGGCAGTCTGCATACCGAGGTCTTGGGGTAACGGTTCAGCATGGCCTGTTCTGCCTGGGCCTTCTGTTCGCCATAAATACATATCGGATCCGGCGGACTGGTTTCGGAATACGGCGGATTCAGTCCGTCAAAAACGAGATCCGTTGATGTGAAGATGCAGGGTATCTGCAAATCTGCGCACATCCCCGCGATGTCCGCCGGCGTATCGACATTGATCTTCCGGGTTTCGGAAGGGTGAACCTGACACACATCCGGCTGAGACACCGCAGCCGTATGGATCACCGCATCCGGCTGAATCTCGTTAAAAGCGCTTTTCAGTTCCCCGTAATCTGTAAGGTTCAACCTTATCTTTGTCACACCGTCCGTATGAACCGGATGTGTATGACATACGCCACAGACTTTCCATTTCAACACAGCAAGCCTGCACAAATTCCATCCGAGGAAACCGCTGGCACCGGTTATAAGAAGTTTCTTTTTCATCTTTCTATATTCCTGATTAAACTTGAACTTGAACTTGAACTATTAAACTTAAACTTGAACTTGAACTTGAACTTGAACTATTGAACTTGAACTTAAACTTGAACTTGAACTTGAACTTGAACTCGAACTTAAACTTGAACCACTTGAACCCCAAATAAATGTTCAGTCCCAATCCGCGTTTTAACCGCGGAGTCCATTCCCCGAATCTCCGCGACATTTCCTGCTATTTGAACTGCACCCTCGGATCAACAATGGCAACACATATATCCGACAGAATATTGCCGATCATTAGAAGCAGGGAGGATATGACCAGTATCCCCAGAACCACCGGATAATCCCGCTCCACCACCGATTCATACCCGAGCAGCCCCATGCCGTTAATGTTGAAGACCTTTTCGATCAGAAACGACCCTGTCAGAATAACGGAAATATTATTTCCGAAATGGGTGGCAATGGGAATCAGGCTGTTTCTGAGCGCGTGCCTGAAGACCGCCTTTCTGAAGGGAAGCCCCTTTGCAATAGCCGTGCGCACATAATCGGCAGCCAGATTATCCATGAGCGTGTTTTTCATCAGAAATGTCATCACTGTAAACGATCCGATGATGTACGCGATCAGCGGGAGAACCGTGTGCCGGATAACATCCCACACCTGCCGAATCAGCGTGAAATCCTCAAAATCGTCGCTGACAAACCCGCCAAGGGGGAATATTTCCCAATATGAGGCAAACACCACCAGCATTAAAACGCCAACCACCCACCCGGGAATCGCGTAACCGATAAAAACGATAACCGATGATGCATTGTCAAAAGCGGTCTTGTGCCTGACGGCTTTTGCAATTCCCAGAGGAATACAGACGCCATAGACCAGGATCATGGAAATCAGCCCGAAATATAAGGATACGGGAATCCGTTCCCTGATCATGTCCCACACCGGGTCATAATAGCGGGTGGACGTGCCCAGGTCCCCCCTCATCACTTTGCCCAGCCAGAGAAAATAGCTGATAAGCACCGGTTTGTCAAACCCATAATATTTTTTCAGCTCTCCAATCTGCTCTTCGGAGAGCGGCTGGTTCTGCCCTCCCGATGACCCCATGCCCATGGTCTGCATCTGCTGGGCCTGGGCGATGATCCGTTCGATGGGCCCTCCGGGGACAAAGCGGGTGATGGTGAAAACCATGACGGTGATGCCGAAAAATGTCGGGATGATTAGCAGAAGGCGTCTTATGAAGTAGGTTGTCATTGGAGTTCCTTTCAGAAAATGGTGTTTTTTTAACAAATCATGGGCTGTTTATCAGAAATTTGGTTTGAGTTCAAGGTTTGAATTGGATTTCAAATTTTTTTGCTGTAAAAACAGAGTCTCAAAAAATGTTATATGCAGCTTTTTCAAACCGAAGAGAACACAGAGGGCTCACAGAGGCCGCGGAGTCTCTGCGGAACTCTGTGTGCCCTCTGTGTTAAAAAGTTGCACATCGCGTTATAATCATCACTGCAAAATTTCAAATCGCTGTCGTGACCTTTGAAAGAGCTTAAAAAAAAGTCGTAATGTGAATCTCAGATTTGGTCGGAAATTTATCAAAGTTCCGATTAAGTTTTAAGTTGTTCTGAATCACCTCTGCCCAACTGACGCCCAGGCCAGCGAATCAATCCGTGTCAGCCGCATCATAATATGATCCAGGAGCAATCCGATGAGGCCGATAACGATCATTCCGTCCATGACATAATCCATGCGCAGGGCATTGCGGGAATCCAGAATCAGATATCCCAGTCCTGATTTGACGGCGATCATCTCCGCCGCGACCACAACGAGCCATGCGATGGTTATCGTAATTCGGAGAGCCGTCACCACAGCCGGGAGCATTCCGGGAATGATGATCTTTGTTGTCACCTCATATCTGGTAAAGTTGAAATTGGCAGCGACATGAAAGTATGCCGGATTGACAGACTGCACCGCCGCGGTCGTTGAAACCGCAAGGGGAAAGAAGCTGGCCAGAAAAATCAGGAAGACAGCCGGCTTGTCACCGATTCCGAACCAGAGCATGGAAAGCGGAATCCATGCCAGGGGCGAAATGGGGCGCAGGAACTGGATCACCGGATTCAGAAACGTCTGAGTCATTTTCGATCTTCCGAGAACAATGCCCAGGGGAATACCGAAAAGAATGGCCAAATAAAATCCGACAGTCACCCTGAAAAGACTGGCCACGGAATGCCTGAGAAGCGTTCCGTCGGCAGTCAGCTCCCACAGGCTGACAAAGACTTTCAGCGGTCCCGGGAAAACCTGGTCACTCCAGCCGCTGTAACGCGCCAGCAGCTCCCAGAGTAACAGAATAAAAGAAAAAGCGACAAAGGGAAGCAAGGTGGATTTATCCGGTAATTTTATCATACAAAAATTCAGCTCCTTTCAATCTGAATATCCATATCCAGACTCCTCACCTGATTTCGTCCCCCCTTCTTTGCCTTATACAGGGCGTCATCAGCGCCTTTGATCAAAACGTCAGATGAAAAATTGCGTGACGGTCTGATCGTGGCGGCTCCCGCGCTGATCGTGACACAGGGCATGACAGAGGAGCGGACATGCGGAATACTGAGCGATTTGATATTCCCCCGCATCGTCTCTGCAACTCTATTTGCGCCTGACATATCTGTCCGGGGCAGGACCGCTGCGAATTCCTCTCCGCCGTATCTCGCGACAAAATCGGTGGGACGCCTGACGGAGTGACTAAGTGATTTGGCGACCTTTCTGAGACAGTCATCGCCGGCCACATGCAGGTATTCGTCATTGAATTCCTTGAAATAATCTATATCCAGCATAATCAGCGACAAAAAGGTGGACTCCCGTATGGCAAGATGCCATTCGGAGTCGAAAAATTCGTCAAACCGGCGTCGGTTGGGAATACCGGTCAGGCCGTCAAGAGAGGAGAGATTTTCCAGCATGTCGCGATGCCGTTTCAGTTCCAGATGGGTCTTCACCCTTGCTTTGACAATGGCCCTGCTGAAAGGTTTTGTGATATAGTCAACCGCGCCGATTTCAAGCCCCCTGGTCTCGTCTTCCACCTCGCTCATTGCCGTTATGAATATTACAGGGATATTCCGGGTTTTTCTGTCGGCTTTCAACCTTCTGCACACCTCGTATCCGTCCAGGCCGGGCATCATGATATCCAAAAGAATCAGGTCAGGGGGGATTTCTGATCTCACGATCCTCAGAGCATTTTCCCCGTTGGTGGCGAAACTGACCGTATGATAGGGCTTTAACACCTGCCCGAGAATTTTAATGTTTTCGGGTGCATCATCAACAATCAGTATGCGATGTTTTTGAAGCTTTTCACTCAATACCTATCTCCTTTTTTTTTCTGATTATAACGGATTTAGGATAGGCCGTCTAAATCAGCCAAATTCCCTTGCCCGCTTTTTGGCCCCTGATATTCAGGCTGACTCCTGTCAGAACGGGCATTGTGGTCAATTTTTTCAGGGGCCGGAAACCGGGCAAAAAATCATGGCTAAAAACGGCATTTTTAGACGGCCTAGATTTAGGATCCCTTAAACTTGAACTTGAACTTGAACTTAAACTTAAACTTGAACTTGAACCTGAACCTGAACCTGAACCCGAACCTGCCAGTAAATGAATGTTCCTGATTCTACCGCTTTTTGTGGTCCCGGGAAACATGACCCCGGATTTGAGGATGAAACGGATATCCGTCCGTCATGTTTCCGGCTCATGCCGGACCGGGAAAATCCGTTTCATCCTCATATCCGTTGTCATATATCGGAACCACAAAATCCGTTAGAACCAGGCACAGGCTCCACAAAATCCGTTAGAACTAGGACAGGCTCCTCTAAACCCGTTACAACCAGTTAATTTTCAATTTTCAATCTCTCAATTTTCAATCCCCGATTTCCAATTTCAGGGCTTGTGCAATTTTATTCAGAGTCTTAACTGCATTATGGAAGTCAAGGCTGTTGATCTGATCTTCGAGATTTTTTATCTCCTCATAGTGTTCGGAGCCGTTAAAATACGGTTTTACTGAATGCAGACAGTCTTCGGCCTCCAGATCATTCTCTCTGAGAAGTTCGGCCAGTTGAATGAGCATTGGCTCGACTTTTTCAGGATTCAGCCGGGAAGGTGCCCGAACTGCGTCACTTTCAGGGGAATTCATTTTCTCTTCCTCACCGACTTCCAGACTTTGTGCTGATTCCAATACCTGATTTAACGCATTTTCAAAATAATTCATCAGAGAACCGATATCCCCATGACTCTTTCGGTGAGTAGCCATTTCAATCTCCAGAATAGCGGCCTGAAGATTTTTTGCTGAAAAATTACCTGCCACGCCTTTAAGCGTATGTGCCAATTTGCGGATTGTATCTGTATCTTTTCGGCTCAGTGCATCTCTGATCTTATCTGCGGTGTCCGCATAATTTTTGCGAAACTCCAGCAAAAGACTCCTGAGCAGATTTTTGTTTCCTCCAAGTCTCTCAAGAGCGCTTTCAATATGAATTCCGGGCAGACTGTAAGGAAATTTGAAACCTGAAGATCGGGAATCCGAGTTCCGAGTATCAGGTTCCGATTTTCGATTTTCATGTTTTAACCATCGGGACAGAGTGGAAAACAGGCGGCTGGTATCTATCGGCTTGGTGACATAGTCGTTCATACCGGCTTCAATGCACTTCTCCCGATCCCCTTTCATGGCATGTGCAGTCATGGCAATGATTGGAAGGGGCAAGTCGCTCTGAGCTTTTTGCAGTCCTTCCCAGTTCCGAATCGCTCTTGTGGCCTCGTATCCGTCCATTTCCGGCATTTGCACATCCATGAGCACGGCGTCATAGTCGGTGCCGATGACCATCTGAACCGCCTTGCTTCCGTTATCGGCCGTATCGACGATGATTCCTGCGCGTTCCAGTATTTCCATTGCCACCTGGCGATTGATGGAGTTGTCCTCAGCCAAAAGAACCCGCGCCCCTCTGATATGTTCTTCTGTCTCGGTTTCGCTGGTTGCCGTCGTCTTCCGGCTGACTGTTTCTGCCGAATCCACACAAAAAACATTCATAATCGTATCAAAGAGCAATGAATGCTTGATCGGCTTGATCAGAAATCCGTTTACCCCGGCCCTTTCTGCCTGCTGCATGATCTCCTCACGACCGAAGGCCGTCATCATAATCACCGGGATCTGAGATGAATCGGGATGGGCCCTTATCTTTTTCAAAGTGGTAATCCCATCCATCTCCGGCATCATCCAGTCCATGAGAATCAGCCTGTACGGTGATTCCTCATCCATCCGCTTTATTTCTTTCAAGGCGTCTTTGCCGGAAGCGACAGAGGCTGCTTCAAAACAAAAGGAGCTTAAAATTTCCGTGAAGATTTTTCTCGAAGTCTCATTGTCATCCACAATCAGAACCTTTGTTCCATGCAGATTCTCAGGAATCACAGGTTTCAGGTATCTGTCCACCGGTTGTACGCCGAACGGCAAAGTGAAATAAAAGAGCGTTCCTTTCTCCCGTGTACTTTCCACCCCGATGTCGCCTCCCATCATTTTCACCAAGTGTTTGCAAATCGTCAGTCCCAGACCGGTCCCCCCGTATTTCCGGGTTGTGGATCCGTCGGCCTGGGTAAAGGCAGAGAACACATTCGGCAGATAGTCCGGCGGGATTCCCATGCCGGTATCCCTGACCGTAAATTTGAGCAGGACTTTGGTGGTTGACGGTTGGCGGTTGGCGGTTGGCGGTTGGCGGTTGACGGTTGACGGTTGACGGTTGTCCGTGGTGCGTGGTCCGTGGTCCGTGGTTTGTCGGTCATCGACAACGGACAACGGACCACTGACAACTGACAACGGACCATTGACAACTGACAACGGACGACGGACAACTGACAACTGACCAACGGACAACTGGCAACTGATAAAAACCTCTCCTTCATCTGTAAACTTAATCGCGTTATTTGTCAGATTCGTGAGCACCTGCCCGAGCCGCAACGGATCGCCCACCAAGGCCCGAGGGACATCATCGGCAATCGAAATAACGATCTCGATCCCTTTTTCCGAGGCTCTGCTGGAAAACATATCCGAAAGATTGTCCATAACATCGTAGAGATGGAAATCTGTGAGTTCCATGTCGAGCTTGCCTGCTTCGATTTTTGAAAAATCGAGAATATCGTTAATGATTCCCAGAAGTGTATGGGATGAAAGCTTTATTTTGTTAAGATAATCCCGCTGTCTGGGCGGAAGATCGCCGCTTTTCAGCGACAATTCGGTTAATCCAACTATGGCGTTCATGGGGGTTCTGATCTCATGGCTCATATTCGCCAGAAAATCGCTTTTTGCCTGTGCGGACGCCTCGGCCGCTTCTTTTGCGATTTTGAATTCCTCGAGACTTTTCTTCTGCGTAATATCTTTCAGGAATCCTTCGTAACAAACCAGGTTCCCGTCTTCATCCCGAACCTCCCGGGCGTTAAGGGAAACATCAATGATACTGCCGTTTTTTCGATAAAACCGGGTTTCAAAATCTTTCACAGCGCCGTCTTTTCTGAAGCATCTGTGAAGCTCATGGCGGGCCTCGGAAACGACATAAAACTGTTCTCTCAGATCCGTTACGCTGTTTATGAGTTCCTCTTCCGAATCGTATCCCATAATTTTGACAAATGCGGGATTTGCTGTCAGGATCCGTCCGTCCGGCGTAGATTGATAAATCCCTCCAGCGGCGTTCTCGAAAATACCGCGATATTTTTCTTCAGAATTCCTGAGCGCATCCTCGGCCTGTCTGCGCTCATTGATTTCGGCCTGCAATTCTCTGTTTGCCTTTGCAAGCTCCGCGGTTCGTTCCCCGACGCGCATCTCCAATTCATCATAAGCTCGCTGCAGCGCCTCTTCGGCAAGCTTTCGCTTGTTAATATTCAGAAAGGTGCCGGTGATAAACTCGATTTTCCCCTTTTTGTCGCAAATGATCTGACTTCCCTCCTGCACCCAGATAATCTTTCCGTTTTTTGACCGGATTCTGTATTCCCTGATATACGATTTCTCTCCTCTTAATGCCTCTGTAAAGTGTTTTTTTACATACTCAACATCTTCTTTGACGATGATATCCGTCCATCTTATCTTCCTGGTTAAAAATTCTTCTCTGCTGTAACCCGTTAACAGCTCGACTTTGTCATCAAAGAATTCCACAGAACCATCCGCATATCCCCTGCCGACGACATTGGGGAGACTGTTTATCAATGACCGATATCTTTTCTCACTCTCCTGAAGCGCCTTTTCAGAAAGCTTCTTTTCAGAGATATCCATTGCAATGCCGAGAAATCCGGTGACAGTTCCATCCGGTTGTTTCAGGGGATTGATTGACAGACTGACAGGGAAACGGGTTCCGTCTTTTCGGATATAAGTCCACTCGTGCTGTCTTGAATCGCCGTCTATTGCATATTGCCGGAAAATATTAAATCCTCTGTTCTCGCATCCTGATTTGCCGCCCAACTCTTTACCCCGGGAAATCATTTCGGATTCCAAATGGAAAATCGCCGGGGTCACTTTTCCGATAACTTCTTCCGCACGATAGCCCAAGAGGTTTTCAGCGCCTGTATTGAAGACCGTTATGATTCCCTCTGCGTCAGTTGCAATGATTGAAATTTGCGAAGCTGAATTGAGCACTGCTTTTCGCAGTGCATTTGCAGCCTGAAACCGATGAAGAATCTTCTCGGTCTCTTCAAACTGTTTTACAACAAGGCTCGCGGTAATTTCAGCAGCTTCACGAGCAACACGGATCTCTTTCCTTAAGAGCCTGTTTTCTTCAATGAGCGATTGAACCTGTTCGGCGTTTATTTGCATGGTGTTTTGTTGTTTTGTGTTTAGTGTTTGGTTATTTAGTGTTTGGTTATTTAGTGTTTGGTTGTTTTGTGTTTTGTGTTTGGTTGTTTTGTGTTTTGTGTTTTGTGTTTGGTTGTGTTTGGTTGTTTTGTGTTTTGTGCAAAGGCGTTCCGCTAAATACCAAACACAAAACACAAAATACCAAACACAAAATACCAAACACAAAATACCAAACACAAAACACAAAACACAAAACACAAAATACCAAACACAAAACAACTAAACACAAATTGTATGCACCGCACACACAAGGCATGGATCGTAAGACCTGATAATGTGGCCGACTTCCACAGGATTATCAATATCCCTGATTTCTGTTCCGATAATCGCTTCTTCCCAGGGACCTCTTATCCCGTCAGTGTCTCTGGGAGAGGCGTTCCATGTGGTCGGAGTTATTATCTGATATTTTTCAATCTTTGCCCTTTTAATTTTTACCCAGTGCCCGAGGGCCCCTCTGGCCGCCTCGATTAATCCGTAGCCTTCGCCCTCTTCTATCTTGCCGTAATTCCGAAAAAAATCTTCTCTGCTGCAAGCGGTTTCACTGAGCCAGAGCTCCGATACCGGTATCATAACCGCCGCTTTTACGAGTCGGGCAAGTTCTCTTACGAAAACATTCGGGCCATCCGAGTTCAGGATATCCGTAAAAAGCGGATGCTGTGCGATGATCATCTCAGCCAGAGGTCCGGTTTCAGCAGGTAATCCGTTGTAACGAGGGGCTTTCACCCATGAATATTTTTTCCCCTCGCTTCCTGATGCATAAGGTACAGTCATACCATCAAACGGATGCTTGGCGCATTCGTCCTCATTAAACCAGGAATATCTCATATCTTCTGTTATTTTTTCCTGCTGAAATCTCCTGATCCTTCCGGGGACTCCGTTTCGCCCCGAGGTATAAAATCCGGACGGCAAAAACATTTTGGAAGAAGCCGAGCTTTTTGGAAAAATCCGGTTTCTCATATTCAGGGTATCGGTGGAACCAGGCATGTCCAATGACCCGAAGCTTATAAAGTTTCCATGCCCTTTCCCTGTTTTCTCCAAACTGGCTTCCTTTGCAAACCGGATATAAAAACCCAGATCACTCTCCTGATGGGCCTTGCATTCGTCAAACCAGACTTCCATGTCTGATTTGCTTCTGACTTCCAGCCATCGATCTATCCGGCAGCCCAGCACCCGATTTTCATACCATTTGCGAAAATCTCTCAGCAAATGGCGGCATTGTGTGATATGGTTGGCGCTGGGAACAGATGCGGTTCCGCCGGGTACCATAAAAGAGGAATGGGGCCACTGCCCTCCCAGTATGGCAATAATTTCAAGGAGTTTTTTGGTCTCCCGGATGGCCTGTATCACAGTCTCTCCCTTTAAGGGTTCATATCGCCGCACAGCCTCTTCAAATAAAGGGGATCCTTTGTAACACGGACTGGTAAATTCAGGCATAAAGAGAAAAAAGGCATGTCGGATATCACTTTGAAGTTTCTCCATTATTAATGTGATATTCCTGATCCGTTTTGCATTGTCAGACACGGTGACATTGCAGATCATATCCAAAGCCTTTGCCGCTGCCTTCAGGTGAGCCGTGCTGCACAGTCCGCATATCCGGGGGGTGATAACCAAGCCGTCCAAAGGTCCCCGGCCGGTCATTATGTTTTCAAACCCTCTGTACATGATTCCCGAACTTCGGACATCGGAAACCACGCCGTCCCCAATCTCAAGATGTATTTTGAGATCACCTTCAATCCGGTTCAATGGGAGAATGTGTATTTTTTTATCCATATTGTGTTTTGGTTGTTTGGTTGTTTGGTTGTTTGGTTGTTTTGTGTTTGGTTGTTTTGTGTTTTGTGTTTGGTTGTTTTGTGTTTTGTGTTTGGTTGTTTTGTGTTTTGTGTTTGGTTGTTTTGTGTTTTGTACAAAGACATTCAAACACAAAATACCAAACACAAAACACAAAACACAAAATACCAAATACCAAACACAAAATAACTAAATCCCAGTTTTCCTTTTTTTAAGTCTTGCGGGTGCTGCCGCGGCCGCCATTCCTTTGTATGCCAGATAGTATGCTCTGCCCACACCGTCCGGGAGTTCAATGGGAATACCTTCAATGTTTCTGGTTTCAAAAAAGGGGTAATGCTGCGGGAAGTCAGGGCGTGTGCATCCGAAACAGGGAACGCCCACCCGTGTTTTGGATGACCGTCTGTTCCATAATATTTTGTTGCAAGGGCCTTTTACAAGAGGGCCGTGACACCCCAAATGAAAGAACATGCAACCCTTCTCCCCGAATCTTTTCTCTTCCACACGATATTCATGGTACTCATCCCGTGTGCATCCCTGGTGGACCATCATGCCGTACCATTCAAGGGGGGTGTTATATTCACCGAGTTCAAGAGGCATTTCAGAGACCAAAAGCGACAGTGTCCCTGTGATGACATCACAATGACAGGGACATCCGGGAAGGTTGATAACCGGGTAGCCTGACTCGGATTTGAAATCCTTGCCCAGAAACCCGCCCTTTTCCCATTTGAGGAATTGCAGTCCGGTGGCTTCTGTTTCTCCGTATGCGCCGACGCCTCCGAAACTTGCACATGTGCCCGCGGCTATGATGTACTTGGCTCTTTTTGCCAGAGCAGCCACAAGGTCCTTTTTGGGCTTCCCATACGCTTCATCATATATGCCCGTGCCCCCCGGGCCCCGAATGACTGAGCCTTCAACACAGAGAATGTCAAGTCTCTGATCTCCTGAAAGCAGGCATTCGTTTAATTTTTCCTGCTCTTCCAAAGACTTGTCGGATATGGCAGGATGCCAAAGCAGTTCGATATCGAGCAGATCAAAGAATTCTGCAATGTCAGGAGATTCCGCATTGAACAGGGACCAAGTGTCACCGTTGCACCCGCCGCACTGAAGCCAGTATAAATTGACAGACATATTATTAAATCCTGTGGTTCCTGATTATGTATGATTTTGACAAATTTTGTGATTCCGTCCGGGGAGATCACAGAGAAGTCGCCCTTCATTTAAAAGATTTTCCGATTATTATTCGCAGTGAATGTCACTCAGTCGATAAATTTTACCGGAAAACGATTTCCCGAAAAATTTCTCCAGCCGCTTTGAGCATTCTGCAACCGCTGGGATATCAATTCCGGTCTCAATATTCATGGATTTCATAAGATATGCGGTATCCTCTGTCGCTATGTTACCTGCCGCGGCTGTGACAAAAGGACATCCGCCCATACCGCCCATGGCCGTGTCAAAATGGGCGATGCCGCATGCCATCGCCGCCATCACATTGGCCAGACCCAGGCCCCGCGTGTCATGTAAATGGATCCCGATGGGGACTGAGGAATTGAGGAGTGAGCCATCAGTCTCCGTTTTTAATTCTAAAAGCGTCTTTATGGAAAGCGGATTTGCCATGCCTGTGGTATCTGCCAGAGAAAGTTTGTCAATACCCAGTCCGATGAAATCCTGTGCGATTTTCAGTACGCGATCCTCCGGAACGCTGCCTTCATACACGCATCCGAACGCGCACTGGATACTGGCGGTGATATGCATATTGTACTTCTGTGCAAGGCGGATCATCTCCTTCCCCTGTTCAACAGCCCGGGCTGACGAGATGCCGGCATTTTTGCGGCTGTGAGTGTCGCTTGCGGAAACAGAGACTTCAATATGCCTCAAACCGGCAGTGTGGGCGCGTTCCACACCCTTTATGTTCAACGCGAGACCGCTGTATAAGACATCCTCCCTTTTCGGAAGGCGGCTCAACAATTCCTCGGCATCCGCCATCTGAGGAACGAGCTTGGGATGGACAAACGAGGTCGCCTGAATACGTTTTAAACCGGCTTCTATCAGCCTGCTGATAATTTCAACCTTGATCTCCGTGGGCACGACTTTGGCTTCAAACTGGAACCCGTCCCGGGGACCCACCTCAGTCAGCGTCGCTTTGTCCGGAAAATTCTCATTTATCATCTGAAATCTCCCTCTCTTCTTTCAGGCAGAATCTTTACCACCTTCCTCTTCTTCTTTCTCCCGTTTTTCAACGGATGTGACAAGCTGACAACCTTCAGCCGGTCCTCTGCAAACAACCGGATGCATTCCGGATAAATCTCCCATTCCAGTTTCAGCCCTTTTTTCCTGACGGTATCCAGGGTATCATTCTCTTCAATCTGAAACACTCTCTGTCCGATAATCGGCCCCGAGTCTTCGCCGTAGTCGATAAAATGTACCGTACACCCTCCGACCTTGCATCCGTATCGGAACGTATCCCTGTATCCGTCAGTACCGGCAAACGCGGGGAGCAGGGAAGGATGGATATTCATAATGCGTGGCTTGTGGGGGTCGGTGTTGACTCTGTCAATAAAATAAGGTGTCAGGGTTTTCATAAAACCGGCCAGCACCAAAAGGTCAAACGGGTAGGGCTTCATCTCTTCAAGAAGCTTTGCTTCCGCAATCGCTCTTATTACCATAAAAATTTTAATCTTTTCAACATCGCAATCCATGGGAAAGATAGACTGCTTTGAAAGCAGATCATTCATGTTGAAATCGTCCGGAGGCGCGATATTTTCCGGCGATTCTCTGATACCCTGCGCAATGGACGCATAATCCACAGTAAAAGTGGGAATGCCGAGTTTGGCAGCCCTTTGAAGCCCGTAAGCATTCGCTTTGTCCGATCCGACAAATACGACCTCTCCGTCTGACTCTCCTGATTCACATGCATCGATAATTGCCTGGAGGTTGCTCCCGCCTCCTGATATAAGTGCTCCGATACGAATTTTCCTGTTCATTTTAAGTCCTCCGGTAAATATCTGAAATTCTCTGAAACATCCCCGGTTCTAACGGATTTTGTGATCCCAATCCGTTTTTGAACGCAGAGGGCGCAGAGACCGCGGAGAACCGCGGAGTCTTATCCGAATCTCCGCCGGTTCTCCGCGGTCTCCGCGTCTTCCTGACCGTCTGAAATTCATAAGTGCAAACTTGAACTTAAACTTGAACTTGAACTGACACCCGAACCTGCCCGTTCACGTTCTGGTTTAAGTCCGAGTTCAAGTTCATGGAGAATTCCTTAAGTTCACACTTATGGTCTGAAATTATACGGAACCGTCAGAACCGGAAACATCCGACTGATTATTCCTGTTTTCGTGGTGCAAAGCCGTCTTCTCCTTCTGAATTGAAATAGTATCCGAAAAGGTTGTAGAACTGGATCAGCCGCAAAAGTTCACTGAGATCGATCTGCCAATTCTGAGGATTGTAGTCCGAATCGTGAGGAAGACAATTCTGGTCGCCGTACCCTGTCTCATATCCGTCTTCTCCATCCGGATCACAGTGATGGCTGCCAACATTGTAAAGCTGGATGACACGCAGAAGCTCCGAAAGACTGATTTCATAGTCCGGCGGATTGTAATCCGCGCTATGATACCGTTCTACTTCCTCAAAGGCTGCAACGATCTTGTAGTTCTTTCCAACATCTTTGAAGGTATAAGTATTGTCCGTATCCAATGCCACCTCCTCTTCGTTTACGCTTACCGTAACCTTCCAGCCTTCATAGCCTTCATTAAATTTTACCGTAAATGTCTGATCCTCTCCGTGATCCACTTTAACGCTGCCTGACGGGCTTATGCTTCCGGCCTCCGCCGGTGTCGCAGAAGCCGTAATCGTATGCTGCTCTGGGGTGACGGTAAGATACTCAGTCTTTGTCTCCGTATCTTCGCCACCGTCATTGGCCGCTTTCAAAGAGACGGTGTATATATCTCCGGTCGTATAAGTATGAGATGGATTCTGCTCTGTTGAATCAGTCGTTCCGTCATTGTCGAAATCCCATTCCCAACTCGTCGGCGTATTTTGGGAGAGATCGATGAAACTGATTGTCAGCGGCGCTCTGCCGGAGGTCTGAGTTGCTGCGAAATCGGCAATTGGCCGCGAAACATTCAGTGTGGTTGTGGTCGTCGAACTTGTTGAAGTGGTCGTCGCTGTCGTTGAGGTGGTCGTCGGACCAACGATGGTGGTCGTCGTTGAGGTGGTCGTCGTAGTGGAGGTGGTTGTAGTTGTCGTGCCAGTAGTATCGATTGCCTCGATGTCAAGATAATTGAGCATGGTATATTTATCAAAAATTCCCATGGCCATAGTCAGTTTGTTATCCGAGATCGTGACCTCCTTCGTGCGGACAATGTACGGAAGTGTCGGCGTTGTTTCCTCGTCATCCACAAAGCTGACGCCCTCAATATCTATTTTGTGACGGGAATAGGTCCTGTTGTGCCATCCGACAGACACCGTCACATTGTACGTCCCGTTGGGAAGATCGAATTCGAATGTCTTCTTCCTTCCCCAGTTGTCATAAATGATGCTTTTCTGAAGCTCGTTCGGGCCTTCGGAGAGATAGTCATACATTATGTTGGCCATGTCGCCGTACCAGCCATATCCGAGAGAGGTATCCTCTTCATACTCGTTCCATCCGATCTTCATGTATTCCTTTCCGTCAACAATCAGCGGTTCTGCGAAAGGCTCTGCGTCCGGATCCTGAAAATTGATGTAATAATTTCCCGGCTCGCCCTCCGCTCTCGGATGGGTTGCCGGCGGCTCGATATCGGGAATGGCGGAGATTTCGTTTCCGTTTTTAAGGCCGATGAGCCGTCTCAGATTGTACATGAAATCGCTGTCCCGCGTATAGCTGGTCAGCCCGGTGATAATCTTGTCCGCGTGTGTGTCCGCATCATTAACCTGATCGACTTGGGGCTCATTTCCGTTGTTCAGCACATACAGATATTCGTAATCCTCAAGGCTGTCCCGCATCAGCTCGAACCGGACCGACGGCACAAAGCGGTGGTTGTTCGACCCGTACGCGATGGTCGCATTCGCTTCCGACGGCGGATACAGCATGAAAAGATCGCCGTTGTGATTGTCGTTCATGGGGCTCGTCCAGGGGTTATTCTCGCCCCAGTTGTTCAGGGAATAGTATGCGATGCCGCGTACTCTGTACTTCCAGAGAAACCATCCGGTGAACTTGCTTTCGATGCCCGGATGATCCAGTGTGATCGGGTTGAAATACGGCGGTCTTGTGCCGTGCAGGAAATAAATCCAGGTCTCCTCCCCGTGATTCCTTTCCCGGTCGTGTGACACATCCGGATCGTAGTTGTTCAGGACCGGCAGCCAGATATCGATTTTTCCCGTGGTGTAAATCTCCGGCTTCGGCTCCTCGGAGACCATCAGCTTCAGGTTTGGCGCGATCTTTTTCAGCTCGTTGGAATACCAGGCCACCGCGTCAAAATCGGCCTGATCCTGGGGCTCGTTGGCAAAGTAGTAGTAGGCCTCATCAAGGTATCCGAGGCCGCCGAGATAATTCCGCAACGCGGTGATGTATGCAAACCATTTCTGATTGTACGCGGAATTCGGGTTGTCCGCGGTGTACCAGTCACCGGCGCCCCTCGTCTCCCCGCAGAATTCGGAAGGTCTCTGATCCGCGGATGAATCATTGTTCTGAAAGGACGCGGCCATGAAAGAGGGATATCCGACACCCTCATTAAAGGGAACTGAGAATTTTCCGTCCATCAGACCGGTTCCGCCAAGATATCGCTCCGCGGGTTTCTCAAAGCCCCATATTCCCTCATCATCTGTGAACACCCGGGTGTCACAGTCATATTTAATATAAGGCTTTCCGCCGTCGCTGGTCAGCCCGCCGGACCACAGGGGGGCCTTGGGGGTGAGCCGGTGGTCGATGAAGTACTGCTTGATTTTGTCAACATACATCCAATAGTCATCACCTGTGCCGGAGACGCCGTATTTGGTAAGGATGGTCTGATGTGAAAAATTCATCTGTGATTTCACATGAAGCTCATCCGGAACCGCAAAATTGAACACATGCAGTCTGACCGGAATGCTGACTCCCCCGATCTGCACATCCGCGGTGTAATCTCCGGAAGATGCGGTTTCCGGCACAGAGACACTGAACCAGAATGACGCGTTCTGATCGGCGGTGACGCTCACCGACGCCCCTTTTTCCAAAGGCCACAGGGGGTCGGGATACAGGCCGGTTTTCCCCAGACTGTCGGTGGCCTGGGCAATGCTGACATATTTCACCTGATAAATTTCGGTTGTGACACCGGCACCGAAATCACCGATGTTTACGGTCACATTTCCCGATGCTGCCGGCCTGACGACCACCTGGAACGGCTCAAACTCGTTTTTTGCTGCATAGACCTTCACTTCCGATCCGGTTTCCGAAGGGACATCCGCGTCCGTAAATACCCGCTCGCTCGGAGGGGTTGTCCAGAACTGATAGTCTGAGTTCGACTGTGTCAGTTTGTGGGTGTAAACTTCCTGTTCCTGAGCCGCTGCTGTCAAGGACAGGAACAGCAACATAAACGAACAGGCTATTAAAGACATGGTTTTTCGATGATTTTTCATAACGCCTCCTTTTATAATTAAAATTCTGGTTACAATTAAAAAATTCCTGATTATAACGGATTTAGGGGATCCTTAAACTTAAACTTAC
>JAUCGI010000061.1 GCA_030378035.1 Desulfobacterales bacterium HSG2 | reverse complement strand
ATACCGCTGCACATGTCAGATGACTTCGCACCGGAATAATTTTATAAAGACCTGAAAACAGTGAATGCGATTTTCAGAAACAGTGCAAAGCCATATGACGATTATCACTTAAATTCTCTTTTTTTTTATTAGCCGATAGTCATGTATAACGCTCAGGTTCAGCGGCGGCGGGGGCTTTGGCGAACAACTTCGAGCGAGAACCCGCCCCCGCCGTCCGCTTCCGGGTAGATGCGCCTGTTACCAGACGCACCCCCCACAGATCCGGACGTGAGGATTTCCCTCATCCGGTTCCCCGGCGCCGGAGGTTTGTCCCCTCCGAAGACCAGACAGGCACGACCCCGTTTGGCGCACAACCATGCCACCCCGCAGGCACTCCGAGTTGCCTGCCTTTCGCACTCCTCCGAAGTCAGGTGACACGGTTTCCGGCCCGGTAACTGAGCTTGCCGAAGTTCCCGTGGTTCCCCCCGTCGGATCGTCATGCCCGGTAACTGAGCCTGCCGAAGTTCACCTTCCCTGCGGCGGGTCGCCTGGGCGTCACTTCCCCGCCTTCCCGGTCGGTCCGGTAACTGAGCCTGCCGAAGTTCACCTTCCCTGCGGCGGGTCGTTTGGGCGTCACTTCCCCGCCTTCCCGGTCGGTCCGGTAACTGAGCCTGCCGAAGTTCCGGCCATCGGTACTATGTTCAGCCAGGACTGCCGCCAGTCCGTCTCGGAGTCGTTCGATTTTCTCTGTCCTTCTCCGATACCCTGCCTTGCCCGTCTTTTGTCGTTTGTGTCTCCGCTTTCGCAGACTCGTCGCAGGAGCGGGGCTTCTCCCGTGACGCCGGGATTTTGCCTTCCGGCCGGACCTCCTCCTCACACCTTTCCTTTCTCCGCAGGGAGACAGACGGCTCTCCCAAGTTCCCGGGCCACCCCCGTGAACGCATGCCCCGGTCTCAGACCCCGGTGGTGTCACCCCATGCTCGCCACGGTCCGGCATCACTGCCTCCATGACGCATGCGGGACTGCCGCCTTCCGTCAAATGAGGAACGTCGGCTTTCCCCCCCGGTTTCCCGGAGGTCTGTCCTCATGTCCGCCGGTATTTGAGCTTGCCGAAAATTTGAGCTTGTCGAAAATTACCCATTTCGGGGCTCAGTACGGAGCCTGCGCCCTCGCTCCGTCCGGCTTCGGACTCCCGTTTTTCGGCAAGCTCAAATAAAACCGGGCTGGCCTGCGGACTTCGCTTCCGGCCTGCTGGCCAGACTTTGGCCGGGTGGGACTCACACTGTGCGCCCGTTTCATTCCGCAGCGCCAGGGCAGGCCCTGCGAGGGGAAGGGTGACGAACCCACATTCCTCAGCGCCGGAGCAGGCTCTGCAAGGAGGTGTCAGAGCGATCACCCACTGGGCAACGGTATCGAATTTCACGGACTTGCGCCCGATCCCGACGATCCGGATTTATCTTGGCACGACCATTTACGGGTTATGTGCCATGCATGTCCCGGAACATGATGTCTGTTTGCTCCTGCCATTTTCTTAAAAGCGCCTTTTTGCCCTCAGAAAAGTGGTTTTAAGAGCTAAGATAAGGCATATTTTGCTTTCATGTCACATAATTTCAGTGGGTTAGCTTGGTCCGACCCCACACAACCCCCCCGGTTTCCCGGAGGTTATCCCAATGTCCACAACTATACCAATTTCGGGGCTCAGTACAGAGCCTGCGCCCTTGCCGTCCCCAGCTTCAGACGCCCGTTTTCGGCAAGCTCAAATAAAGCCGGGTTTGCCTGTGAGGTTGGCTACGGAGCTGTCGGCTCAACTTTGCTCTGACGGGACTTTCCCTCATTTCGTTCCATCCCCGATCCGTTCACTGAATTTTTTTTTCAGCTACTTGTTCACGGTTCCCGGACTTCGTGGGGATCACCCGCCGGGTGACAATATCGAATTTCACGAGACTTGCGCCTCGATCCCATCGATCCGGATTTAGCTTGGCACGATCATTGATGGTTATGCCGCCTTTGTTCACCAATACCTGATGTTTCCTCAGAGAGAACCGCTGAGAGCCTTTTCAAAAAGAGCGGGTTTTGCTCTGAATGTTGTCTGTCTCAGGCGGCTGACCGCCCGATATATGTCAATCTGCCCCTCTTTCGCTCCGTCTGACAGGATTCTGAGGGTGCCGACGCAGCGGACTCCTCGCTGTTCCGCCGCATTGCGTGCGGCTTTTTCATCCAGCAGAATGACTTCCGCCCCGATTTCATCTGCCAGCAGAATTGCCTCCCGCTCTCCCGGATCAAGTGCTGACAGGCTGTGATCCGTACTGACAACTGTCCGCACTTCCAGCCATTCGGGTGAGGACACTATGAAGTCATGTACGATCTTCGGAGTGTGTCTGTGGGTCAGTTCCCGGAAAACCGCATTCGGTATGAACACCTTTCCGAACAGGTACGGCAAAATTCTGACTGCCCGGATTTCCGTGAGATATCTGATCGGCGTGGCATCGGCCACGACAGGTTTCATTGCAGACCTCTGCTGCCGGCCATTTTTCTCAGCACTTCCCCGTCACGTCTGAAATCTGTCTCGTCATAGTGAAGATAACACCGATGCTTATGCAGAAACTCCTCAGTTTCCCACCGTGAGTCATGGTCAAGCATAAGCTGCACCTGGTAACTTGTCAGAATACCCGTCCTGTAGCTGATGACGGCAATGTCTTCCAAATTTGTCCTGGCAATGCTGCTCCAATTTTGCCGTAATGTCTCCGCGACATTGTCAGGGAGTTCATAGCTGACAGTAAAATTCATAATGATAACCTGTTGATTCACTGGTTGTTCAATTCCGCGCTCTGCGGCATAACGTCAGAGTTGAGCGGCGGGGCTTTTTCCGTCCGCTCAAACGATGGGTTATATTTTATTATAACGCATTACTTCTATGCCATTACCTAAAATTTTACTTCATTAAAAGTTAGTACCGTATCACCGAGCTCTTCCTCAATTGACATAAGCAAAATTTTATCGTCTAAAACAATCATCTTTTTATTGTAGTTAAAAGCACTTAATCTTCCTGCTGCTAAATCAACAGATCGAATACATTTATTTTTGCTTATATCCATCAGGCATATTTTGTCATCAGTATCAACGATTAAGTCGTTCCCCATGAATTTTAAACTATCAATGCTCGGTAAGTCTGCCAAAAAACTGTTTTTCTCTCCTATATCGACAAGCATAATCCAGTTGGTGTCAAGAACCAGATAGTTGGCATTACTTGAGATAGCTGATATGGAACTGTATCTTCTTTCGACAGTTTTTTTCATCTTAATTTTGCATATTTGCTCCATGGTGTCTGTATCATAGCCTATAACGAAATTAGAGATTCCGATAAAAACTTTTTTGTCATCTTCCGAAAACAGTATGGCGCCTGTATGTCCGGCAGTCATAGGCATATTCAGAACAATTTTTGAGTCTTTTGTTCTTATAATTTCAAATGAATTCTCCGAACCCGAATCGTAAGCGATGCCTATAAAGCCTAATCTTGGCGAAAATACTGCTGCTATCGCCTTTTCAGCTATTTGACTTATTTTATCAGTTACTATATCAGCCAAAAATGTCCCTGCCTTATACTTGC
The DNA here is from genome assembly GCA_030378035.1 of Desulfobacterales bacterium HSG2. Classification (GTDB taxonomy): domain Bacteria; phylum Desulfobacterota; class Desulfobacteria; order Desulfobacterales; family 4be13; genus JAUCGI01. Next base: position 25,177 of record JAUCGI010000061.1, on the reverse strand, counting down.
TGAACAATACAAATCTTCCATTACTTGATATGGAAGGCATTGTAACACGAGGAAAAAATTCCGGTGATTTTAGAGTTCCCGCTTTCTTCTTATTTTTCAGATCCCAAACCTGTATTTCCTCGCCCCCGATAATTCCAACAAAATTACCCGAATATACCATTTTTATTTCTTTGGCATTTTTGAAGGTAATTGTGAAATAAGATCCGGACGCTGATTCGTCTAATCCTTTCAGCTTTGCCTCTGAATCTCTGTATCCGGCAATGAAATTATAAAGAACCCTAGCTCTGTGCCCGTTAATTCCATCCTTTGCAAAGCTATTTGCCTGTTCATAGACTTCATCCAATTTATACTTCCAATCCATAGCTCTCCGAACACCACTGACTGCTCCAACGCTATAACCGTATTTTTTCCCGAGATAGTTATATCCCATAGATTTTTTTGGATCTTGTTTATCTATGGGTGGAAGAAATTCGGAAACAGTATTGAGTAATTCAAAAAATTGCTTTCTGTATTTAAACATGAATTCATCAGGATCACGTTTCATATGGCTTACAAAAAATTCCAGATCACGATCCTTTTGGGAATGTAATGTCGTTACAAGCCCATCAAAACCACTATGTTCGAAAAATCTGAGGATCCACAATTCCTCCCCTCTTTTCCCCGAATTAACAGCCTCTATCGCTGCATCAAGATTGGACTTGAGATCTTCGGAAATACATATCCCTGATGTTGAAGTTATAAGCGAAACAAACAAAGTCAAAGACAGAACAAAACAGATTTTGACAAAAAATTTTTTCATCACTTTTAATCCCTTTTAAAATTAAAATTACAAAAATATAATGACTTAAGGGGGCGGAGGATTTGATGAGGCTTTCAAATGAAAGCCCCGCCATCCCCTTCATAAAACCAGTTGATCAGACTTGTTTTCCTCGTATTTTCTTAGCTTTAACCGGTATTATGTAAACATTTTCCAACAGATTTTCAACAACCAGCAATGCCGTTACCAGTTCTTCGTCAGAATTGGCTTTCACCTCATGAGCAGCATCATTTCCCATCATACGAATCTCATGAAGTATACTGCGTCCGTCGGGAGTGATTACGCCTTGCTCAACCAAGTTATCAATTTTCTTAAACAGATTTTTTCCAGATGCACTTCTCTCCTTGCACACACCCTCGACAATTGCTCGTAACCCTATGCCAGCAAGGATGGATAGTTTATCGGAGATTGCAGCGTGTGTTTGTTTGTATATCTTAGCAACTCCATATGGCAGAAGATAATAATCTTCAAGGAGAGGTCTGCCGGCAATACCTGGATATACCTTTTGGATATTTACGGGCTCTTGTTCCCCATCCTCATTTATGCGAAGCTCCTCTGAGCATTGGGATTCTTCACAAAATGAAACAGTCTTACAGCCTTTGCACTTGATGATATATTCTTGCTTTGATACTTGAATATCGCCTAAAGCTGATTCATCGTGCAGATCGACTTCCGTCAGCGCCTCATGGGCGGTTTTCTTTCCACAACAAGCACAGGGAGCCCATATCTCTTTGCCTTCAGGATCTACTATCTTAATTTTCTGAGTGCGACTCATCTATAACCAACCTCCTCATTGAAAAAAATATAACGCAAAGGTAAGCGGCGGCGGGCTTTTTCGCCGTCCGCTTCACCGCCGGGTTATACCGCTTTTTCTCTGATTTAAGCATTAAGCAGGGCAGGAAGTGACATGTCCGGTTATAAATAATAAGCCGTAAGCTGTACAATTCTTAATAACCGCCTTCTGTGTCTCTTTTCACCTGTCTCTTTCCGGGCAGTCGCTTAATCATAATATGTTAATTTTTAACCCGGTAATGGGCATTAACCGGGAAGGAGGTGCCGCAGTTTATACTCTTGGCAGAGTTGACATATCCCCCCTCACTGCCCTGCTCAATACTTAAATCAGTTCTGTTTTCCAGTTGCACTCCTGAATTTTCATATCCAGCATCCTGTATTCTTTCGCTATCTCATCAGCCTTTTTCCGTATTTCTCCTATGTCCACATTCGGAACAGTTTTAATCTCCCGCTGGCTGTATCTGTCGGGAGCCGGGGTTGCCTTGTCTGCCAGATTGGCATGTATCAGGTGCAGATAGTTCAGCATGTCTTTTTTTACGATGGCTTCCATCAGTGTCATTTCATCAGACAGCTTTGCCGCATTGTTTGTCCGGTTGATGCGGATAATCAGATTTTCAAATCTGGCAGTTTCCTTTTTCAGTTCCTCAATTAAGGATAACGGGTTTTCTATCGCAGTGTCTCCCTCCTGAATCCTGGAACTCTGATATATTCTCTTTTTGAGTTCCTCTGTCTTTGTTTTTGCAGCTTTTCTCTCCATCAGAGCTTCAGCAAGTTTCATTATTTTTACCTCATCAAATTCTGAGTTTTGTATTAAGCGGTATAACGCCTGAAATAAGCGGCGGCGGGGGATTAACCGAAGACTTCAACTGAGCTCAAGCCCCCGCCGTCCGCTTCATTTCATGGTTATGTTGTCGTTAATAAAAATTCAGCCGTTCAATAATTTCAAACACCTCATCAGCCTCCACTTTGAAAGGGTGTATACATTCTACAGAATCAATAAAATCTTCAATAACATAGTCAGATTCCAGCACCTCTTTTTTTATAAATTCATTCCGCAGTTTTTTTAGTTGGGGATTATTAGGCTGATTTTTTAAAAGGTTGCTCGCTTCAATTTCACTTTTATCAGCAAGAGAAGCAGCAAAAAAATCAGCATGTACAGGGCTATTTGGCAAACTATTTATAAAAAATATTAATTCTTCTGTAAGAATTATCTTTTTATATACGCTTTCAGCGTTTTTTAAAAAACTGCCGTTTTTCACATTTTGCTTTAAAAGAAAATCTACAAAGTTATGTGCTACAACTCCAATATCTTGTCGACGAATATCGATCTCATAAAATTTCCCTTTGTACCAATTATCAGTTTTTCCGGGCAAATAAAACCACCAAATAAATCCATTCGTAAGTACTGCCAATTCTGTTTCTTTTTTATCACAATAATCAAACAATTGCTTCTCATGCTTTTTCAAACTTTTTGTTCTTACTTTTTTTACTTCGATAAAAAATTTATTTATTCTATCCAAACGCAATGAAAAATCAACTTTTTCCAAGGTGTCATCTATGCGATATTCTGGATACACTTCATCAATATCAGATGTATTCCATCCTAAAAGCCGAATTAAAGGTTCTATTATAGCCTGCTTCGTTGCAATTTCGCCATAATAAATCGACCTACCATAGTTTGATTTTAGATTATTCAAAAATTCAAAAAGTTCTTGGAATTCAGAAAGTTCTTGTATTAGTGTCATTTATTTATCATCCCCTATGAATTTATTGAGCAACATAACGACCAAGTTCAGCGGCGGGCGGTTTTGCCGATCCGCTTCGTGACCGATTCAGTAGCCCGTCCGCTGCAACGCCGGGTTATTTTTTCACAAACCGGATTGCCTCACTCACCCTCTGTTCGTAATGTTTTCTCTCTCGTCGGAACCGGATTAGTTTCGTAACCTTATGTCCGTAAGGTTTTTTCTTCCGCCGGAAACCGGAATGCCTCACAACTATTTGTTATGAGCTGTTTGTTATGTGACCGGCTACCCGCTCGCAGAAAAAATAACCATGGATTATCAGGAAAAAGTATATGCATAATACATACATTTTCCCCATATCACCCTCCGACACCGAACTATCAGGAAAAAGTACATACAAAATACATACATTTTCCCCATATCACCTCCGACACCGGATTTTCAGGAAAAAGTACGCACAAAACACATACATTTTCCCCATATCACCCTCCGACACCGGACTATCAGGAAAAAGTACATACAAAATACATACATTTTCCCCATATCACCTCCGACACCGGATTTTCAGGAAAAAGTACGCACAAAACACATACATTTTCCCCATATCACCCTCCGACACCGAACTATCAGGAAAAAGTACATACAAAATACATACATTTTCCCCCATATCACCTCCGACACCGGATTTTCAGGAAAAAGTACGCACAAAACATACACATTTTCCCCATATCACCCTCCGACACCGAACTATCAGGAAAAAGTACATACAAAACACATACATTTCCCCATGTCACCCTCCGACACCGGATTGTCAGGAAAAAGTACGCGCATGACACACACATTTTCCCCATGTCACCTCCGGCATCGGATTGTCAGGAAAAAGTACGCGCATGACACACATTTTCCCCATGTCACCCTCCGACACCGGATTGTCAGGAAAAAGTACGCGCATGACACACACATTCTCCCCGTGTCACCCTCCGGCATCGGATTTTCAGGAAAAAGCATGTCCTGTGTCCCCTCTCTCAGCCCCGAAGTATGTGACACTCTGATTAACAAACACCTTTCATACACAGGTCAAATAAGAATGTCAAACAGAAAATATTTCCTGTTGAAATTATTTTAAAAAAGCGGTATCAGCAGACAGATGCTGAAAAATTAGCTTCCGCCACAAAAAAGACCGAAGTATGTGACACTCTGATTAACAAACACCTTTCATACACAAAAAAGACCGAAGTATGTGACACTCTGATTAACAAACACCTTTCATACACAGGTCAGACAGGAATGTCAAACAGAAAATATTTCCTGTTGAAATTATTTTAAAAAAGCGGTGTCAGCAAGCAGACAGATGCTGAAAAATCAGCTTCCGCCACAAAAAAGACCGAAGCATGTGACACTCTGATTAACAAACACCTTTCATACACAGGTCAGACAGGAATGTCAGACAGAAAATATTTCCTGTTGAAATTATTTTAAAAAAGCGGTGTCAGCAAGCAGACAGATGCTGAAAAATCAGCTTCCGCCACAAAAAAGCCCGAAGTATGTGACACTCTGATTAACAAACACCTTTTATATACAGGTCAGACAGGAATGTCAAACAGAAAATATTTCCTGTTGAAATTATTTTAAAAAAGCGGTATCAGCAGACAGAAGTTGAAAAATCAGCTTCCGCCACAAAAAAGACCGAAGTATGTGACACTCTGATTAACAAACACCTTTTATATACAGGTCAGACAGGAATGTCAGACAGAAAATATTTCCTGTTGAAATTATTTTAAAAAAGCGGTATCAGCAAACAGACAGAAGTTGAAAAATCAGCTTCCGCCACAAAAAGCCCGAAGTATGTGACACTCTGATTAACAAATACCTTTTATATACAGGTCAGACAGGAATGTCAGACAGGAAATCTGATTTTTTTTTCATCGCAGGCTGAAGCCGGGACAGCCCGCGGCTTTCAGAGTTTGTGATACTTGTAAAAAGGAGCATTATGAGTCAGTTTCCTAACAACGTCCGCGAAGTCATGCGGAAAAAACACTATTCGATCCACACAGAAAACGCATACGTTGACTGGACAAAACGCTTTATCCTGTTCCACGGAAAGCGCCATCCCCGGGAAATGGGGGAGGCTGAAATTTCACAGTTTCTCACCCACCTGGCCGTGGACCGGAATGTCGCGGCAAGCACACAGAACCAGGCACTCAACGCCCTGGTGTTCCCTTACAAGCAGGTGCTTAAAAAGGAGCTGGGACATTTCGGTGATATCGAAAGGGCCAAAAAGCCCAAAAATCTGCCCACGGTGATGAGCCAGGCGGAAACAGCCCGGGTCCTCGGGCTTATAACTGGCAGGCTTGATGCTTGATGCTTGATGCTTGATGCTTGATGCTTGATGCTTGATGCTTGATGCTTGATGCTTGATGCTTGATGCTTGATGCTTGATGCTTGATGCTTGATGCTTGATGCTTGATGCTTGATGCTTGATGCTTGATGCTTGATGCTTGACGCTTGACGCTTGACGCTTGACGCTTGACGCTTGACGCTTGACGCTTGACGCTTGACGCTTGACGCTTGACGCTTGACGCTTGACGCTCGATGCTCGATGCTCGATGCTCGATACTCGATGCTCGATGCTCGATGCTCGATGCTCGATGCTCGATGCTCGATGCTTGATGCTCGATGCTCGATGCTTGATGCTCGATGCTCGATGCTTGATGCTCGATGCTTGATGCTTGATGCTTGAGAGTTGAAAGTTGGAACTTGAAACTTGAAACTTGAAAGTTGAAAGTTGAAAGTTGAGACTTGAAAGTTGAGACTTGAGACTTGAGACTTGAAACTTGAGACTTGAAACTTGAGACTTGAAAGTCGAAAGTTGAAAGTTGGAACTTGAAAGTTGGAACTTGAAACTTGAAACTTGAAACTTGAAACCTGAAACCTGAAACCTGAAATCTGAAACTTGAAACCTGGAACCTGGAACTTGAAACTTAACTGATTATAACGGATTTTGGAATATGACAACGGATAGGAGGATTAAACGGATATGTCCCCGTCATATCTGACCGGGAATATCCCCGGAATCCGCTGTCATATCTGACCCGGGAATATCCGTTTCATCCTAAAATCCGTTGTCATATTCCGAGCCCCCTGAAAAGGCGATCCGTCAGTACAGGCACAATGAAAAAATATGGCTCGCGAGACCCTTCGGACTTTCGGACTGCTTCTTTTTTCCATCTTCATAAAATACCGGGATATATAATGCTTGATGCTTGATGCCTGATGCTTGAAACTCAAAACTTAAACTCGGATAACATCCGGCAGACGGCAGACCCGAACCTTCCCACACCCTGGCGTAATCCCTTCTTAACCATAATCCGTGTAGATGCTTGAGACTTGATGCTTGATGCTTGATGCTTGATGCTTGAAACTCGAAACTTAAACTCGGATAACATCCGAACCTTCCGACACCCTGGCATAATCCCTTCTTAACCATAATCCGTGTAGATGCTTGAAACTCGAAACTTAAACTCGGATAATATCCGGCAGACCTGAACCTTCCGACCCCTGGCGTAATCCCTTCTTAACCATAATCCGTGTAGATGCTTGAGACTTGATGCTTGATGCTTGATGCTTGATGCTTGATGCTTGAGACTTGATGCTTGATGCTTGATGCTTGATACTTGATGCTTGATGCTTGATGCTTGATGCTTGATGCTTGATGCTTGATGCTTGATGCTTGATGCTTGATGCTTGATGCTTGATACTTGATGCTTGATGCTTGATGCTTGAAACTTGATGCTTGATGCTTGATGCTTGATGCTTGGAACTCGAAACTTAAACTCGGATAATCCGTGCAGATGCAATCAATCTGTCAAATTTTTTTGACAAAAAGAGAAAAAAATTTTTCACCTGAGTGCCGAACAGGGTGAAAAAAATTTTTCACTTTCCTGCCCATGCCAGCTTTTCCCCAATCCGATTTGTTTTTTTATTCTTTATTATATCAGGCACTTATAATAAAAATACCTTATTTTTTCCCTGCAAAACTCAGTCTGGCATACGGCTTGCAATAACAAACACCAGTATATGAATTTTTTATTTTATCCACAAACCCGAAAAGAAAGGAGTAAACAACATGTCTTCTGCCGCAACAATTCTTGCCCTTGCCACCATTGCTCTCTGGAGCTTTCTGGCATATCTGGGAGCAAGCCTGAGCAATGTACCGCCGTTTCTGCTAGCCGGCATCGCGCTTTGCATCAGCGGTCTTATCGGCGCAGTCAGGATCCGCCAGTGGCGCGTTCCGCTGAAAACCTTGGCTATGGGAGTGACAGGTATTTTCGGATATAACTGCCTCTATTTTATCGCGCTCCAGAACGCGCCGGCAGTTGAGGCCAGCCTGATCAATTACCTCTGGCCGCTTCTGATAGTCGTGCTTTCCCCGCTCTATTTATCCGGATACACCTTAAAGCCGCACCACCTGATCGGATCGGCCGCGGGACTTGCAGGCGCCGCGCTGATCGTAACAGGGGGCCGGCTCACCCTGGATATGGCGAATATGTCCGGCTACATATTTGCAGCCATCGCCGCGGTCACATGGGCAAGCTATTCCCTGCTCACAAAAAGAGTTCCCCCTTTTTCCACAGCAGCGGTCGGCAGCTTCACAATGATCTCAGGGATACTCGCGCTGGGCGTCCATTTTACCTTTGAAACGGCGTACACGCCCACCAGCCGGGACTGGATGTTTCTCGTACTCTTGGGAGCAGGGCCTCTCGGAGGGGCATTTTTCACCTGGGACGCAGCCATGAAAAAAGGGGATCCCCGCATCATCGGGTCCCTGTCCTATCTGACCCCGCTGACCTCAACCCTCGTTCTGGTTGCCCTGGGAGGACATGAATTCAAATGGGTGACTGGCGTTGCAATGTTCTTAATCGTCATGGGAGCAGTCATCGGATCCCTCGACATGATTCGCCCGAAAAAACGATCTGCTAACACCGATCATTTACCGATCACTGACAATCAGTTAGCAGTTACCAGCAGTCAGTAACCGTAAACCGTAAACCGTAAAACCGTAAATCGTAAACCGTAAACCGTAAACCGTAAAACCGTAAACCGTAAACCGTAAACCGTAAACCGTAAACCGCAAACCAACATTATGGAGAATATGATGAAAACAACAGACCAACAAACAGGAATCAGAAAGCTGCTCGGCGCGCAGCTTGACCGAAAAGTTTTTTACGGGGCCACCGGCCTGGCCTTACCTTTTATTATCATGGGCGGACTCTTTCCCGATCTGCTGGGCAAGGCCAGTGATGCGGCTCTGGCCCTTCTTACCAATAACTGGAGCTGGCTGTACATGATCAGTTGCAGCGCGTTCGTTGTAATCTGTCTGGGCATTGCACTGTCGCCTCTTGGCAAGATCAAACTGGGACGGGATGACGAAAAACCCGAGTTCAGCTATCTGAGCTGGTTTGCCATGCTCTTTTCCGCAGGCATGGGCATCGGCCTCATCTTCTGGGGCGTGGGGGAGCCGATGTATCACTTTATGGGACCGCCGACCGGAAAAGGCGGAACCCCGGAATCCGCCCGACTCGCTTTCAACATATTCTTTTTTCACTGGGGATTTCATGCCTGGGCCACATATATTGTCGTCGGCCTGCCCATCGCATATTTCCAATTTCGCAAAGGACAGCCTGCAACCGTTTCCACATGTCTGCAAGGCTTGAAAACACCGGGATTTCTTTCAAAAATAATGGGGCCCTTTTCAAGCTCCGGCCTCGGCGCAAACATCGTGAACATCCTTGCAATATGGGCGACCATCATGGGAGTGGTCACATCTCTCGGAATGGGCGCGCTTCAGATTGACAGCGGCCTGGCGCATTCCCTCGGCATTCCGTCCGGGCCCACAACATCGGCCATTATCATTGTCGTTATTACCGCATTGTTCATAATTTCCGCGCTCACGGGCGTCAGCAAGGGCATCAAGGTTCTCTCCCTGCTCAACGTCTCTCTGATGGTTATACTGCTGCTCTTCTTCTTTGCCTTCGGACCTTTCGGGTATCTGGTAAAGACTTTTTTCCAAGCTCTCAGCGACTATGCGGTCAATCTCATACCGCTCTCCACAAGCTTTGAACTGTATGACAATCCCGGGTGGACCAAATCCTGGACCGTCTTTTACTGGGCATGGTGGGTGGCATGGGCACCCTTTGTCGGGGCTTTTATCGCCAGAATCTCCAGAGGCCGGAGCATTCGGGAGTTTATCCTGGTCGTGATGATTGCGCCGCCCCTCTTCTCATACATTTTCTGCACCGGCCTGGGCGGAACAGCGGTCTTCACGGATCTGTTCCATAACGGAAACATCGGAGAAGTAATCAGTAAAAGCGGCGTGGAAGTGGCCCTGTTCGAGACGCTCCGCCACCTTCCCATGTACGGCCTTCTGGTGCTTTTCACGAATGTTCTGATAGCCTCGTTCTTCATCACCTCGGCAGATTCGGCCACATTCGTTATCAGCCGTTTCTCCACCGGCGGCGTAAAAACAACCGACCCCAAAGCCCGCAAGCGACTCATCGTCTTCTGGGGAATGGTTCTCGGCGGACTGGCAATCGTGCTGATCTATTCAGGAGGCCTGAAAGCATTGCAGACCGCCTCCATTGCCGGAGCGTTTCCATTCATCTTTATCATGTATCTGCTTCTGGCATCCGTTATAAAGGATATGATTAAGGAAAGAAAGAAAACCCTGGTTTCAGAGCCTCACGGTGAGGCTGTGTTGAATGAAAGTTAGTTGTCAGTTGTCGGTTGTCAGTTGTCTGTGATTCCCGCGAGCTTGGGAGACACAACGGACAACCCACAACGGACAACCGACTATACAAACGCCTTGCGATCGATACCAAACTTTTTCATTTTGTAGTGAAGCAATTGGCGGGATATGCCAAGACTCCGGGCGGCTTTGGAAATATTTCCTTTGAATTTCGTAAGCGACTGGAAAATGAATTCTTTTTCCTGTTCCGTCCGGATGTCAAAAAGACTTTTGTTCTGATTCATAACGTCCGCTGTGGCGGGAGGGGATAATCTCTCCGAATCATTTTGCGGAAACACAGGTTCTTTGACAGGAAAAGATCGGCTCGTACTTTCGGATGAAATCCCGGCGGATTTCTCAATTCCGTGAGCATCGGTGAAATAATCAGGCAGGTGTCTTACTTTTATGATCTCCTCCTGCCCGATCATGTTCATCGCGCCTTCGATGATATGCTCCAGCTCTCTTACATTGCCTGGCCAGTGATAGGCATGAAAAAGGGCTGCCACGCTCTCTGAAACAGACTTGACATTTTTGCTCAGGATGAAATTGAGTTTGTACAGAAAGTGGCGGGTCAGAACGTCAATGTCGTCGGAGCGATCCATAAGCGGCGGGATACGGATGAAAACAACGCCCAGGCGGTAAAAGAGGTCAACTCTGAGGATACCCTCCCGGATCGAGCCGCGAGGGTCTTTGTTGACTGTGCTGATGATCTTCAGGTCAATGGCAGTCTCGTTCGGCGACCCGATACGCCGGACCCTTTTCTCCTGAAGGACTCGCAGCAGTTTAGCCTGAAGTCCGAGGGGCATGGAATCGAGTTCATCCAAAAAAAGCGTGCCCCCGTTGGCCTGCTCAAAAAGGCCGGGCTTATCCAGAGCACCGGTAAACGCGCCACGGGTCGTGCCGAAAAGGATGCCCTCAAGGAGGTTTTCAGGGATGGCAGCGCAGTTGACCGCGACAAACTTCTTTTTGCTGCGGGAGCTGTAGTTATGGACGGACTGGGCAAAGATTTCCTTGCCTGTTCCGGTCGCGCCGAAGAGCATGATCGGGGAGGGCGAGTCCGCGGCCATTCTGGCGTTTTTCAGGCAGCCCAGGAATTCCGGGTCCGAGCCTGTAATATCGGCAAAGGTGAACCGGGTTCCGTTGCCGATGTCCGGTTTCTCATCCGTCATCAGGGTTGACGTTGAAGCGATGGTTTTGTCAAGAATGTTATAGTCCTTGACAAAGCATATCGCGCCAGTCAGACGACCTTTTCTGAAGAGAGGGAAAACGCTGTGGATGGTGTTGACCACCTTGCCGGCCCGGGTCTGGTAAAAGAAAAGGTGACCGATGATCGGACTGCGGCTTCTGATACAGGTCATGATCTTGCTGGTATCGTCATTCAGGCTGTAAACCTGGGTCACTTTTTTGCCGATCACATCACCGGGATCGAGGCCGTCCATTTTTGCCTGGGTCTCATTGTAGAAAACGATAATGCCATCAATATCCGCAATAATAATGCCTTCATCAAAAGCGGAGAGGATGGTCAGAAAATCAGCGTCGATCTGGTCAAGTGGATTTAACGTATTTTTTGTCATTATTTTACCTGAACGTAAACGTGAACGTGAACGTGAACGTGAATATTTCTGCTTCCAACGGATTTTGTGGTTCCGAAATATGACAGCGAATCGGAGGATGAAGCGGATTTTCCGTTATCCGTTTAATCCTGAAATCCGATGTCATATTTCGAAACCACAAAAAGCGTCAGAAATATGACAGCGGATCAAAGGCTGAAGCGGATTTCCCCGGACGGATATCCGTTTAATCCTGAAATCCGATGTCATATTTCGGAACCACAAAAAGCGTCGGAAACATGACAGCGGATCAAAGGATGAAACGGATTTTCCCGGACGGATATCCGTTTAATCCTGAAAATCCGATGTCATATTTCAGGAACCACAAAAAGCGTCGGAAACATGACAGCGGCTCAAAGGATGAAACGGATTTCCCCGGACGGATATCCGTTTAATCCTGAAAATCCGATGTCATATTTCAGGAACCACAAAAAGCGTCGGAAACATGACAGCGGCTCGGAGGCTGAAGCGGATTTCCCCGGACGGATATCCGTTTAATCCTGAAATCCGATGTCATATTTCGGAACCACAAAAAGCGTTAGAATCAGGAATATTTACATAAAAGTTTAAAAAGTGGGAAGTTCAAGTTCAAACTTTAAAGTTTTATATAACGGTTACACCCAAAGGTCAAGCAGTAAAAACGATTTATTTAACAAAACTTAACAAAGCATAATTCCAACAGGTTAGAAGGAGATAAAACAATGTCCGAAAAAGCAAAAGAACTGTTTGTGTCAGGTGCCCAACTTGAAAGAGATTTTGATTTTGAATCAGCCAAAAAGGTTTATGAGCAGGTCATTTCCGATTTTCCCGAAACAGATCATGCAGGCAAAGCCCAGGGAAGACTGGCAGATATGGATTCACTGATTGAAGAGAAGAAGATTTATGAAAGAATAGACAAATCCGCCAAGGATGTTCTGAGCAAAATCGGCATCAATGTATCAGAAAGCCCTGAGATCATGGAGATACTGATGGAAGCCGACGCGGTTGACTTTGATAATGAGGAAGCGGTTTTTGTGCCTCTGAAGCCTGATTATGTGGAACGGTGTCTGGAGCTTGTTCCCAGAACCTTTGCAGGCGACCCGGGCAGAAACTGCTTCGGAACCGGCGCGACCCCGCCTTTTCTGAAAAGAGAGGGGGATGATGAGTTAAGGGGTGCTTCCCGTGATGAATTTGAAAAGATTGTCAGAGTCGTCGGTGAAAAGTCCGATGTGGTCGATATCTTCAGCGTCCCGGTGCAGACCGACAAGAGCATGAGCGATTATGAATGCGCCCGGGCCATGGAGGATGGGTTTTCAGGTCTGAAGATGATTTCCACCAAAAAAATGACCGATGAGGAGGTTCTCTTTCTGAAAGGGAAGAATGACTGGGTTGACGGAACGAGTCTGATGACTTCCATGACATACATGAATACCATGGTCAGTCCGTTCATAAGAAGCGCCGGGTCAGGGAACAATCTTCTGCTTCTGGACCTGACCATAGCCGGGGCTTCCGGTCCGAATACCCCGGAATCCCTTCTGACCCTTATCCACGCGCAGGTGCTTTCCATGATGGTACTTGCTCAGACAGTCAATCCGGGCGTGACCTGTCTTCACGGAGGCATACCCGGCGTGACGGAAAGCGGCGGAGACCTGTCATACAGCTCGCCTTCCCAGCCGCTGATCAACGCCGCGATGGCCCGCCTGAATCTGTGGGTAAGCAAATTCCCCTCTGCCCAGTCCGGCGGCAGTTCCAGTGCTTGGGAAGACCTCTATACCGCGATTGCCGAATCGGACCTGAGCAGAAACACGCTGAGGAAATACGGGGTTCACATTGTGAGACATGCGCTGGGCGCGCTCGGAAGCCTCAATTTCTTCAGTCTCCTGAAGTTCAAAGAAGACTGCGACCGCGAAAACATCGCCAGAAAAGTTTTTGAAGAGAGCCAGACCCGGGAGACCGGTGTCATTCCGCTCTACTTTCCTGCTGACGACACCTCTTTTGAAGGGATTAAGGAGATGGCGGAAAAGGGAAATCCCAAAAACACGGATCACTCCCTGCGCAATGTGGAAGCCTTCATGAAGTGGGAAAAAACGGTGAATGAAGCGGCAAAGAAGAAGCTGTATTTTCCTCAGTTGAACGATACGGTGATAGAGATCATCAGCCAAGGGGAGATGACGCCTTAGGTTTTCATTTGCAAGCCCCCGGAAACCGGGTTTTTTTTCAGAAAAACCCGGTTTCGGCCCGGGAGGAGTGCTAAAATGAAATTTTAGCACCGCCCGCGGCCTTTGAAAAGATGTGCTGAAATTTCATTTTAGCACTCCTCCCCTGACTCGTGAATATCATCCGCCTATTTTGCAAACGCATCCTGCCATTTTATCCACCCCCGTAAACGTAAACGTGAACGTGAACGTGAACGTAAACGTGAACCTGAACCTGAACCTGAACATTCATTTAGGGGCAACTTCAAGTTCAAGTTCACGTTCACGTTCACGTTCACGTTCAAGTTTACGTTCACGTTCAAGTTCAAGTTCAAGTTTACGTTCACGTTCACGTTCACGTTCACGTTTACGTTCAAGTTCACGTTCACGTTCACGTTTACGTTCAAGTTCACGTTCACGGGACTCCCTGAAATATAAAAAAATAAAAAAGCTTGACCCTCTTCAAATCATCTGATATGAGGGGATTGTCTGAGTGAGCCGGAAGTGTGGGATATCAGAATATTGTCAGAGAAGGTACTGTATCCCAAAGATGAACTGATAAAATACCGTCTGGAAAGAGCAGAAGAAGAAATGGAAGAAATGGAAGACATTTTTATCACAAAGTTGGAAATCCATAAAGTAAGACATCTGAAAAATGTATGTATTCCGCTTTCCGGAGATGAAAGAAAGCATCTTATTCTGACTGGAAAGAACGGGAGCGGAAAGACCTCTGTTTTGGAGGAAATCAGAAAAGTTCTGACAGAGATTGAAAGGGGGAAATCAGGACCAAACATAGTAACGCACTCTCTCCTGAAAAATACAGGCATCACATATCCGAACATAACAGTAAAATTTAATTCTCCTGGTGCTGTTGTGGTTAAAAAGGTATATTCGGGCAAGTTTGTCATTTCAGCTTTTGAAACAGCAAGAACCGCCGATCTGGAAATTCCGGGCGGAGTGGCAAAGATAGAGATCAGGAAACGATACAATTTGGAAGAACATCCCGGGAATCAGTTTGTTCAGCATATTGTCAATCTGAAGGCGGACCAGTCTTTTGCCAGGGATGACAACGACACAGCAACCGTCAGCCGCATCGCAGAATGGTTTGAAATGTTCGAGAACAGTCTGAAAGAAATATTTGAAGATGATGCCCTGCGTCTCGAATTTGACAGAAAGAACTATAACTTCAACATTATTCAGAAAGACAGGGAGAAATTTGATTTTCACACGCTTTCAGACGGCTATTCCGCCATCATCAGCATTCTCTCCGATCTTATTCTCAGGATGGAGAAAAGCAGAGAGAAAAGCTATGATGCTCAGGGCGTGGTGCTGATTGATGAGATTGAGACCCATCTTCATATCGAACTCCAGAAAAAAATTCTGCCCTTTCTGACAAAATTTTTCCCGAAAATTCAGTTTATCGTTACGACCCATTCCCCCTTTGTTGTCACTTCGACCGACAACGCGGTGATTTATGATTTGGAAAGAGAACTCCTGATCAGTGACGATCTGTCCGGGTATTCCTATGACGGCATTGTTGAGAGCTATTTTGAGGCAGACAAATATTCGGACAGTGTCCCGGCTTAGATTGGTAGCCAAAAAGCGCAAGCACTGTTTAGCTGGCTTCAGCCTGCCTGCGCTTTCAGCCCTGAAATTTATTTCGGGGCTTGTGGCTGAAACGCCAGATGCCGGGAGGTCGGCAGCAAAGATGAATATTTTGAGAGGTTGACAACTGACAATTGACGATTAAGGATTGATAAGCAATGAAAGTCGTATTAAATGTTGACAATATTGTTTCCGGCTACGGAAAAAAAGAGGTTCTCCACGGCGTTTCGCTAACTGTCCGGGAAGGGGAGATCGTCAGTATCATCGGCCCGAACGGGTCGGGGAAATCGACGGTTCTCAAGACTGTTATCGGACAACTGAAATGCCGGAGCGGGCGGGTGATCTTCAATGGTCGGGATATTACAGGCTCGGAGGCCCACAAGGTTATTTCGTTAGGGATATCCTATACGCCCCAGGGCAGTATCGTTTTTCCGGATATGACGGTATCGGAGCATCTGGATATGGGTGCATGGATACTGAAGGGAAAAGAGGCGGTGAAAGCCGCGGCTCAACGGGTCTATGAGATATTTCCCATACTGTATGAACGCCGGAATCAGAAGGCAAAGACCATGAGCGGCGGCGAAAGGCAGATGCTCTCTCTCGGACGGGCAATGATGACCGACCCCGAACTGCTCATCATGGATGAGCCTTCCATCGGACTGGCCCCCATGTTTGTGGATTCGGTTTATGAAAGCATCATCAGGATCAACGCCGGCGGGACCGCATTCCTTATCGTGGAACAGAACGCGGTCAAGGCGCTCGAGAACTCCCGCTGCGGCTATGTTCTGGAAATGGGGAAAAATCGTTTTGAGGGAGACGCGAAAGCGTTGCTGGAAAATGAGGAGGTTCGTAGGCTATATCTCGGGGGATAATCCTCCGCCTCGACAAGCTCGGCGAACGGCCGCTCCCTGAGCTTGCCGAAGGGCCTTGCTGTCAGGGAGTTACGTTAAAAACCGGTTTGAAGTTTCTGGGACCGAACAGTTTTTCATAACTGTATTGCGCGATATTCTCCGTGGTAATCAGGATATAATCAGGGCCTGCACGAAAGGGAAAATCTTTTCCGGCCTTTTCTCCGTTCAGAAGTCTCACCATCATATCAATGGCGATCTGACATATAATCATTGGCTGATCATAAGGTGCCGCTTTTATTTCACCCGTTCTGACATAATCATAAAGAGAACTTGTGGTATAAGTGGAAACAATTTTAGCATTGGAATTTATGCCTCTGTTCTTTTTCAAATAACCGACAGCCTCAATGGCGGCGACTGCATTTCCGACGATATAGTCCACATCACGGTTTTCCTGTTTCTCAAAAATAGCCCGCAATCGCATTCTCTGAACTTTGGGACGGGTATCGCCATACAGGGGTTCAAGCACGGCAACAAACTGTCTTTCTTTCTTCAGTTCGGACACAGCCGACATGAAGCCTTTGTACATATCCTCGGCCCATCCGGATTTTTCAGGACCGGGAAAAAATGCGACTTTGATATTCCTATTCAGAGAATCTTTTATCACAAATTCTCCGGCCTTGTATCCGGCATCAAAATAAGATACCATTGCCTTGGCCTTTATCGCAGAGGTGTGAATGTCATTAATCAGACCGATGACCGGCACCCCGGCATGGGTGACCTTTTCGACAAATCTGTCCATTTTTCTGTAATCAACGGTGGATAAAATAATACCGTCAACCTCTTTTTTGTCTGCCAAATCCAGCAACTGCTCTCTCTGATCGCCGAAATTTATATATGCTCCGACTGTCTGAAGCGTTATTCCGACCCCCAGTTTTTTTGCATAAGAAACGATTCCGTAATTTGCAGCGGTCCAGTAAGCGTCTTTCAGATGCGGAAACAGCACACCTATACGGTAGCTCTTTGCAGGTACGGGTGTGATCCATTCCTCGGTTACAGGATCCTTCAGGCTGCCTGACGGGAATCCGGATTTTTTCTGTTTCACGTCGTATTTTCCATAGAAACTGTTCACTTTTATCCGCTCTGTTTCCGCAATTGCTGCGGAAGGCAGGGCCAGAAATATTGTCAGAGCAAAGAGCAAATATTTGTTTTTCATTATGATTACCTCCTTTTCATATTTATTAACGGGATATTTGGGCGGATGCCCCTGTCTATGTCTATGCGTTGTCAAACTCAAAGGTGCGAACTATTAGGCACAGATTCCACATACCCTGTAAAAGCAAACTTTGTTTCAGGGATAAATTTTGTTTCAATATTCCTTCTGGGTACAAAAAAACCCCGTTTTTTAGCAACTTCAATTATATAGTTCTTAATTTCGGATTTTTTCATATCATCTTTCGGATGCATTCCGATAAAATATACTGTTCCGCCGAGAGACAGAAAAACTTCCGATTTTACCATCTGTTCCAGACAACGCTCTGTTGAATTTGACACTTTCGGTATTAAAACAGCATTCTCATTCTTCTCACGGAAATATTTTCTCCAGTTTTTCTCTATAAGATGAATAATATCAGGCTGCTGATCCGATATTTTTTTCAGTTTTTTCAGTTGGATTTTAACATCCGTAACCAAGCTGACATTTTTTATCGAATCCTTCAGCTCATCGCATAAGCCGATGTTCAGTTCCGGAACTTTCACCAATTCATGACCCGAACATAAATTGCTGACTGCCTCCTCTCCTGACGCTCCCACATAAACCAGGGTTTCATCAAACCCCGCATACACTTCTCCCTTCGGAGACATGCACAATACCATATATCCGCTGAATGCCTCTCCGATTGCACATAAATTACTGCCTGCCCGCTCACTGTAATTTTCAGTGATCCAGTCAGGATCAACATTGCTGACAGCCTCCGATATGTCAAAGTGGAAGCAGTCTCCTGTCTTCTGTCTTATCCTCAGATTTCCGAACCGTTTCAGAAATTCTGTAATCTTGCCGGAAGGAGCAAAGCCTTCGGAACTCAGAATCTGACAGAATTCACTGGTATCTGTTCTGCGTTTTTTATGCCATCCCGCTTCATGTAATAATTTTAACGTGTTTTTTGAAAAAATCATTTTGGAATATCTCCGTCTGTGAAAACTGTTGCCCCGGCAGTTGTCATTTTGCAGTTCTCACATCTTTCTTTCAGTTTTCCGTTACGCAGAATAACGGTTGCTATTTCAAGGTCTTCCATTTTTGAATGTTTCCGACTTTGCAACGCATTGTTACAAGCCTTAATTTCAGAACAATTCCTTATCGGCCAAGGCGTGAGAGATTTGTCAGGTTTTCTGGTTTCTATTTCCAAATGCAGTTTCTCAGGATAAGGTTTGCCGCTTTTTCCGATATATATTTTGCCTGTTATCTTATCTCTTACTGCGGAAAGCATTTTCGGAGGCATGTCTTCATAGCTTAACTTCCGACCTGTCAATTTTAATTCGGCCTTTCTTCTTTTCGCACTACGATCAGTTTTGTCAGCTTCTGAACGGGCGATTTCTATCAGATCATCACCTTGAATATCAGTCATTTGTTAAGATATGGATGGTTCTTTGAATTTATCTGATTATAACGCTTTTCGGGGAGGCTTCAAACCGCGAATGAACGCGAATGAACGCGAATGAACACGAACGGACACAGAACCGTGTGACTCGTGTTCATTCGTGTCATTCTCGGTTTCAGTATCTTTCAGATCCCCCCCGGTCGTCATGTTGCCGACTGACTCGTGTCCGTTCGTGTCATTCGTGGTTTCATAGCCTCCCCTAAATCCGTTATAATCAGTAATTTATTATAATGCTGCTATGCCTGAACAAAGGTTTTCAGAGCCTCACGGCTTTTACCCGCGGACACTTGCAACCGTTTCCTCCAAGCAGGGATTGGACCACAAAATCACGCGATGTGCAACTTTTAAACACAGAAGTCGCAGAGACAGACGGAGACTCCGCGGCCCTCTGTGAAACCTCTGTGTTCTCTGTGGTTTGAAAAAGCTGCACATGACGTCAAAATCCGCTAAAATCAGGGATAATTCAGATCAAAAGCTCCTTCCGCAGCATATTCAGGGCAGTCACTGCAAAAATGGTCTTATTCATCGATCTTCGACCAAAAGAAAAATGGAACCGACGCGCTCTGACACCATCAGGTCCGGCAAGACCGATGCAGACCGTTCCCACCGGCTTCTCATCTGTCCCGCCTCCGGGGCCGGCAATGCCGGTGGTTGAAAGGCCGTAAGTTGACCCAGCGACGCGGCGCACCCCTTCCGCCATCTCTTTTGCGGTCTCCTCATGTACCGCGCCGTATTGCCTCAGTGTGTCAGGAGATACGCCTAACACCCTCATCTTGGCCTCATTGGAATAGGTGACGCCGGAAAAGAGAAAATAATCCGAACTGCCCGCCACATTGGTCAGGGAATGAGAGATAAGGCCGCCGGTGCAGCTTTCAGCCACTGCCACAGTCGCCTTTTTCCGGTTAAGAAGCTCGCCTACAGCCATCTCCATAGAAGCACCGTCAACGGAAAAAACCCACTTTCCCATTCTCTGCAATACCCATTCCGCAGCCTTTCCAATCTGTTCAGTAAGGACCTTTTCGTCTTCCCCGTCCGCATAAAGCTTTATCTGTATCTCCGGGAATTTGGCGCGCAGTCCCAGCCTTATTCCCGGAAATTCTTCAGTCAGGTTGGCCACCTGTTCGCCTGCTATCGATTCGCCCAGACCGAATGTTGATATGGTCTTCACCATAAAGATTCTTCTGTCATCCTGCTGAAGCTTTCTTATTTCAGGCAAAACCCCCTCTGAAAGCATCCTTTTCATTTCAAAGGGCACACCCGGCAGGAAGAAAAAAAGACACTGATCTATTTTTAACATAAAACCCGGCGCGGTTCCCACCGGATTGTAAATACATTTCGCCCCCTTCGGCAACATGGTCTGTTTCTCGTTTGAACGGCTCATGGGATATTTTCGCTTCTCGAAAAAATCCGTGACAGAGCGGAGGGCCATATCATCAAGAGCCAGATCCGCTCCGGCTGCCTTTGCAGCCGCTTCGCTTGTCAGATCATCTGTTGTGGGGCCCAGCCCGCCTGTCACCACAGCCACATCTGCACGCCCCCCGATATCCTTCAAAACAGCCTCAATTCTGTCAGGATCATCCCCGACACAACTATGCCGCACCACCTCAAGCCCGGCCTCTTCAAGCTTCTCCGCAATATGCGCCGAGTTGCTGTCAATCACCGCGCCGGAACGGATTTCATCACCTGTGGAAAGAATTTCTGCAATCATTTTTAATTTGTCAGTTGTTGGTTGTCAGTTGTTGGTTGTCAGTTGTTGGTTGTCAGTTGTCGGTGGTCAGTTGTCAGTTGTTTGTTGTCAGTTGTTTGTTGTCAGTCGCCAATACCAAGGACCACTGACAACCGACCACTGACAACAAACAACTGACTACTGACCTTTCAGTATAATCCGGGCATCCACAATACTGACGCCCCTTTCATGGACAATTACGGGATTCAGATCCATCTCCTCTATTTCAGGATAGGATTCGATCACTTCGGAACACATCAGCAGAACTTTTCGCAGCGCGCTCTTATCATACGGCGACTTTCCCCTGACGCCGTTCAGAATGCGGAAGGATTTTGTCTCCTCAATCATTTTCTTGGCATACGTCGGCGATACGGGAAGCACCCGGAATGCGACGTCCCGCAGGATTTCAACCAGTATCCCGCCCAGTCCGTACATAATAACCGGGCCGAACTGGTCGTCTATTTTGGTTCCGATGATGACTTCGAGTCCTTTCCTGGCCATGGGAGATACGATGATCCCTCTGACATTCGCGTCAGCGTTGAATTGTTTCGCGCTTTTGATGATCCCGCCAAACGCGTCACGGATCTCATCCTCCGAGCCGAGTCCGATCCGGACGCCGCCGGCGTCGCTTTTGTGCAGAATATCCGGGGAAGAAATTTTCAGGGCCACGTCCGTGTCGATCTTTCTCGCGAAGCTCACCGCCTCATCCGCTGTTTTTGCCAGATGATCTTTGGAGACAGGCAATCCGTGCAGACGTAAAAGGTCCTTTGCCTCATATTCCAGTAATGCATTGCGGCCGTCTTCCCTGACGCTCTGGATGATTTTTTCCCCTTCGGATTTTGCCTTGGCACCCCAGTCAAAGGCAAACTTTGCCTTGGGATGATAACTCTTGAGAAAATTCCCGTATTCCGTCAGCGCGCCGATACATTTGCATGAGACGTCGAGCGAACCATGCACCGGGATGTTGTAATAACGCATCAGATGGAGGGAATGGGGCTTTTCAGAGGTATAAAGGCTGTGGAGAATGATCGGTTTGTTCCGCTGCTTGACCATCTTTCCCATTCTGTGAGCCGCATCCTCTTCTTTCAGACTCAGACTTTCCGCGAAGCGTATCCCGTAACCGCCGAAAAGCCCCACGATCAGAAGCCCGCCCACTTTGGAATCCTTCAGGATAATATCGGCGCAGTCGGCAAATATGGTCGGATCAGCATCCGTGCCGCCTGCCACATCCACCGGATTCCGAACCGTCGCGGCGCCCGGCAGAATTTCTCTCAGCCTGGCCTGCGTCTTTTCATTCAGTTCGGGAATGGTGACCCCCAAGTCGGTCAGGATGTCCGAGGCAATCGTGGCATGGCCGCCGCCGTCAGCGAGAATGGCGACTTTGTTGTTTTTTATGGGCGGGAGGCTCGAAAGGGTCTCTGCCACAGGAAAAAGCTCATCCGAATTCTCAATGACAATGATGCCCGCACGTTTGAAAGCCGTCAGGGCCACGGCAGACATTCCGGCCAGCGCTCCTGTATGACTGCCCGCCGAACGCCGGCCGGTGGCAGATCGCCCCCCTTTTAACAGAATGACAGGCTTTTCCACGGTTGTATTGTATGCCTGCTGGAGGAACTCACGGCCCTGACTCATTCCCTCAACATACATGAGAATCGCTTTGGTGGCAGGATCTTTCCGGAAGAACTCAAGGTATTCATGGAATTTGATGTCCGCCTCGTTCCCCACGCCCACATAATAGGAGAATCCTTTCAGGCTGTTGAGCTTCGCCTCGGTTATCAGGGCCAGGGCCATGTTGCCGCTCTGGGAGAGAAGGGCAATATCCCCTTTTGGCACGTCCTGCAAACCGACAAGATTCATATTCTTCTTCAGATTCATCATGCCGGAGGTGTTCGGTCCGATCACCCGGATATTTTTTCTCTGGGCGACCTCGACCATTTCATTCTCCAGCGCCTTTCCCTCCTCTCCGACCTCCTTGAATCCGCCGGCAATGATGACCGCCCCGTGAACCCCCTTTTTGCCGCACTCCTCCAATATGTTAGGGATGGTTCTGGCCGGAGTCGTGATCAGCGCGAGATCAACCGGCTCTTCAATATCTGAGATGTTTTTGTGGCATTTAAGCCCCAGTACGCTTTTCTCTTTCGGATTGATCGGATAGATCACCCCTTCGAACTTTCCGTCCAAAAGTGTCCGAATGGCTTGGAATCCCCGCTTGGTTTCATTCTTTGACGCGCCGATAATGGCAACGGATTCGGCGTCTAAAACTTTTTTGAGAGACATTATACCTGATCCTTCTTCCTTCAAACTTATTAAATTAAAAAATCATCCTTCATGTATCCATCCGCCGAAACTTTTGCTTCTGTTTTCATCTGTTTCATCTCCTGGCGGCCGGAGTTCATTAACATCCAAATTAAAATATCCGGCTAAAATGTATTCAATAATAACCTGATCTGTCTTTCCCTCTGTGACTAATGCGAACGTGTAATTAAAAATTTTTAGGCAGTCCCCCAATCATAAGTGTAAACTTAAAGATTTCCAAATCTCTTGCTCTTTATCTTTATCTTGCTCTTGCTCTTGCTCTTTATCCTGATAAAGAGCAAGAGCAAGATTAAGAGCAAGAGCAAGAGCAAGAGCAAGATTAAGAGCAAGAGCAAGATTAAGAGCAAGAGCAAGAGCAAGATTAAGATTAAGCCCTAAGTTTACACTTATGGTCCCCAATATACCCTCTTAAAAACGCTTCCGACATTTTAACAGGCTTTTGCCCATCAAGGGGCTTGGGCTTCAAAATACGCTTTGTTTCTGTATAACCTAATTTATTCCGAGATACGACAAACAGACGTTGTTCATCGTCATCCAAATTCAAACCATCCAGAACAGCAGGATTATGTGTCGTGAAAATCACTTGCCTATCATATTTTTCAGCCAATTTCACGAGTTCCTTTATTAATTGCCTGCACAGCTTGGGATTAAGGGAGGCATCAATATTGTCAATGGCAAAAAACCTGGGCGTGTCATCGCTGATGAAGAGGGCAAAGTAGAAGAGCAGAAACATGAAGCCCTCATTGGAGCTTTTTTGATCAAAGGTTAGATTTTCATCCAGATATCTGTCTTTGATCCGAATTTGTCTTTCACCTTCAAATAAATTCTGAGGGATTTGGAAATCCCGGAACCAGCCTGTAAGACGGATTTTTTCTTTGATTTCATTAAATTTTTCTTTGTTTTCATCCAAACTTAAAACTTTCAGAAGCTTGAACAAACCTTCGCCATAAATACCCAGTGGCTGAATTTGTCCCAATTCCTCAAATTTATGCAAAGTCAGATTCTCAGGAGAAAATATGATAAATTCTTTTAATAAGCCAAATAATACTTTTATCCACGGATCATTTTTTTCAAGTTCTTTAACTTTTTCAAATTTCTGTGAAATTTTCTCCTTTTCTATTTGATATTCTTTGGGTTTGTTTACGATGTCATCAAGTTCCCTAAGCCTGATTTCAAGTTCCGTAACTCTCTTTCCAATATCATCCAATTTTTTGTTAAAAGTAATCGGAGCTGTTGAAATATTGACCCATTTGGAGTAAGGCGTATTATCATTTTCAAGTAAGAAATTAAAAAATGCCTCATTATCTCCCTTAAAAAATATTATTATTCTTTTTGTAATATTTTCCTTGTCAAAAGCAGCCCGCATAAGATGAGGTTCTGTAACTCTGATACCTCTCGAAGCTAAAAATTCGTTATCCAATTTGT
This sequence comes from Desulfobacterales bacterium HSG2, assembly GCA_030378035.1. Lineage (GTDB taxonomy): Bacteria > Desulfobacterota > Desulfobacteria > Desulfobacterales > 4be13 > JAUCGI01. The sequence goes on along the minus strand of JAUCGI010000061.1, from coordinate 681 downwards.
TGCCGGCCGCTGCCGAACTTAGAGCAATCGCTTCCAATATGTTGCTTTTGCCGGAACCGTTTTCACCGATCAGCACGGTTATCCGACCTATGTTCAGCTTTAGCTTTTGAACAGATTTGTAATTTTCAATCTGGATTTCTCTTATCATAACGCCTTCATCTTTAATATTTTCCTATGATGATGTCAATAGGGTGAAAGCAGTATTTTGCAAATGTTTTCAGGTAATGGATCACCGATAACCAGCCCCGCTTTTCATGTTCGTCCCCATTTTTGAACTTATGAGTTAAGCAATCTTCAGCAAATAGGACTCCACGCATCAAAATCCCCATGTTTCAACTTTCTTGTTCTTTTGCAAATTCTTCCACCAGAAACCGTTTATAGCGGTCAAGGATCGGAGTTGCTCCCATAAAACGGTTGTCTTTCCCTTTTTTCATCGTTTCCCATAAATGACGACCTTTCTTTTTCACAGTATCTCATACTTTTCCCCACCTTTCCCCATAAGTTTCCCCTTTTCCCCCATAAGTTTCCCCTTTTCAACCCATAAGTTTCCCCTTTTCACCCCTACGTTTCACCCCGTCGTTTCCCCTTTTCTCCCCCTAAGCTTTCCCTTATTAACCTCTCCGACCCCACGTAAACAACGCGAAGCTGGTACGCCGCGTCTGCCTCGAAAACAAAAAGATC
>JAUCGI010000008.1 GCA_030378035.1 Desulfobacterales bacterium HSG2 | reverse complement strand
CGATTAAGAAGGAGATCGGCGACAGAAGGGGCGAGGGTTTGGCCCTCACAAACATCGGCGTGGTGTATTACGATCTGGGGCAGTATGACAAGGCCCTGACGTACTACGGGCAGGCGCTGGCGATAGATCGGGAGATCGGTGACAGAAGAGGCGAGGGCTCGGACCTCTCAAACATCGGCGTGGTGTACGGAAATCTGGGGCAGTATGACAAGGCCCTGACGTACTACGGGCAGGCGTTGGCGATTAGGAAGGAGATCGGTGACAGAAGGGGCGAGGGCTCGGACCTCTCAAACATCGGCGTGGTGTACGGAAATCTGGGGCAGTATGACAAGGCCCTGACGTACCACGGGCAGGCGTTGGCGATTAGGAAGGAGATCGGTGACAGAAGGGGCGAGGGTTCGGACCTCTCAAACATCGGCGTGGTGTATTACGATCTGGGGCAGTATGACAAGGCCCTGACGTACTACGAGCAGGCGTTGGCGATAGACCGGGAGATCGGCGACAGAAGGGGCGAGGGTTCGGACCTCACAAACATCGGCGTGGTGTATGACAATCTGGGGCAGTATGACAGGGCCCTGACGTACTGCGAGCAGGCGTTGGCGATTAGGAAGGAGATCGGCGACAGAAGGGGCGAGGGTTCGGACCTCACAAACATCGGCGTGGTGTACGGAAATCTGGGGCAGTATGACAGGGCCCTGACGTACTGCGAGCAGGCGTTGGCGATTAGGAAGGAGATCGGCGACAGAAGGGGCGAGGGTTCGGTCCTCACAAACATCGGCGTGGTGTACGGAAATCTGGGGCAGTATGACAAGGCCGAAAAATCTTTTGCCCAAAGCATGAGAATTTTCTCCGAAATCGGGGCACCGGATGCCTTGTGGGTGGCGCTCCGGGGGCTTGCACAGGCCGAAGCCAAGTTGAAAAAATACGAAAACGCTGTTTCCCATTACAAAGACTCTCTGGACCATATTGAGGCAGTTCGGAAAGACATCTCGGAAAAAGAGCACAAAACCTCCTTCATGCGCCGCAGACTCTACGTCTATGACGAATTCATCACCCTCCTCCGGGAACTGCATCAGAAGCACCCCGCCAAAGGCTACGACAAAGAATCCTTTAAAATTTTCGAGCGCAAACAGGGCAGAATTTTCCTCGAACAGATGGGCGAGTCCGGCGCAAGAAATTTCGGGGGGTTCCCGGATGAGATGCGGAAGAGGGAAACCGAACTGGCGAACCGCCTTGCCAAAACCCGTTCCGGGCTCACCGATGAGCGGTCCAAACCTTCCGAAGACCGAAATATAAAGCGCATCCGGGAATTGGAGGCCGGGATTGGGGAGATCACAAAGGAAGAGACGGCATTGCAGGAAAAAATCAGAGAGAAGCATCCTGACTATTACGCCCTGAAGTACCCCCGGCCCGTCAGTCTCGGAGACCTGCAAAAGAATGTGCTGAGACCCGGGGAGATGATGCTGATTTACAACGTGATGGAAGAGATAACCTGCCTCTGGATCATCGGCAGAGAAACCTTCAAATTTTACCCCCTTCCGATCACCGAATCCGATCTCTCAGACAAAATTGCGGCGTTCAGAAAATATCCCGATGCAGTCCTGAAGGAGATCGAAGAGAAAACCGGAAATGCCAGACTCAGCCTCATCGCAAGGCATTCCCTGCCGCTCATCCGCAAAAAAGGAAAAGAACTCTGCGACCTGCTCATCCCGGAACAGGCCCGGAAACACCTGAAAAACGCCCGGCCTCTCTTCATCATACCCACCGGCCCCCTGTACGACCTCCCCTTCGAAGCCCTGGACTTCAAAGGAGATTACCTGATCGAAAAACACCCTGTCGCATACCTCTCCTCGGCCTCTCTTCTGAAGATACTGAGGGACGCACAGGAAAGAAAAAAGGCGGATGCCTCCCATCCCCTGCTGGCCTTTGCCAATCCTGATTACGGCACACCGGAACCGGGTTCCTCCACGGTCACGGAGATGAGAACACAGTCCTATCTCGCAGCCCTGGGCGGAGAATTTGCCCCCCTGCCCGTGACAGAGGAACAGGTGAAGAAGATCAGACATATCTTCAAGGCAGGCGACCTGTATCTGCGAAAAGACGCGTCCCTGACCAATGTATCCGCTCTGCATCGTGATGAAAAACTGGACGACTACCGCCATGTCATCTTCGCATGTCACGGCGTGGTTCCGTCCGGGAAAATCACGCCTGTGAACCAGCCCGCGCTGGTCCTCTCCCACCCGGACCCGGTGACAAAGGGGGAGGGGTATCTGAAAATGGCCGACGTGTTTGGACTCCGTCTGAATGCGGAACTCGTCACCCTCTCCGCATGCAACACCGGCAGGGGTGAGAATGTGAGAGGCGAGGGCGTGAGAGGGCTGACCCGTGCGTTCATGTACGCGGGAACCCCGGCCGTGGCCGTGACCCTCTGGTCCGTGGCCGACCGGTCCACAAAGGACCTGTGCATCGGATTTTACAAATATCTCAAAGCAGGAAAAGCCCCGATCTGTGCGCTCCGTCAGATCAAACTCGACATGATTCGGGGAGAGATCGAACTCGACACGATTCGAGACGAACAAAGAGAATTATATCAGCATCCGTTCTTCTGGGCACCGGTGGTGCTGTGGGGCGACGGACAAGGAGACAAGGAACGGAAATAACCAAACCATATTTTCAGGAAACTTACTATGAAATTTTTCAGACTACTAAGACAAAAAGCATTCGGCAGATACATCGCGTCCGCCATCGGATTCGTCATTATCGCGCTCAGGCTGCACAGCGTTGAGCGATGGTTCTCCCAAAAGCGGGGCCGGCGGTTCTGGCTGAATGTGATGTGGGGTGTTCTTATTGCGATCTCGCTTCATTTTGTGTCAACTTACACCGGCATCGGCCAGCAACTCCTGAACGAGACGTATGACTATCTAATGAGAGAGGACTTTCAGCAGTCCGGCTGGCAGAAGGAACCGATATCCGACGCCATCCGACTCATCGCATTTAACAAAGAAACCTATGAGAAAAGCCCCAACAAGGGACTCTGGACCCCCCGGGATCTTCTGGGAGAGACGATTCTCAAAGCCGTCCGACTCGGCGCAAAGGTGGTTGTGGTGGATATCTCGCCGCACAAACCCAGCCCGTTTTACATTGAGAACCAGTTCTTTCTGATTCATCTCCGGGAGGCCGCCGACCTTGCCGAAAAGACCGGCGCGGTGATTCTTCTCCCCTGGGTCCCTGCAAAGCCGCCGACCCCCGGGGAATATTACACGAGCCAATATAATGCACTCCTGAATGAGAAAAAGAACGTGATTCAGTTCGGTGCCGCGAGCGTGTTTTACAATGCCATGGACCTCAAGGTCCGCCATTTCCGTTTTTATCAGCGTCTGACGCGCTGCCCGAACTGCCGCGGGGAGATTCCCCTGAATGCGGGGAAGTGTCCTGTATGCGAATATCCGCATCACACCGGGGAGTACAAAACCTGGGACCGGGAGAAGCAGCGCGACCGAACCCGGGCCATCCTCTCCCTGCCGGTTCTGGCCGCGCTCTATCAGTGGCACGGATTGAAAGCGGGCCGTCGGATCCGTGAGAATATTGAAGCAAAGGTGAACCGGTTAGACGAAATGATTCCGGTTCCGTCCCACGACAACAGCATTCCCGCTATTCAGCTCCATCCCCAGAACGCCTCAGGGGAATGCCTGCCGGCCAGATACAAATTCCGTATCGCGTCCAGGGAGACAGTAACCCGTTACGGCGGCAGAAAGGGATACAATCCGTTGGCGAAAATCCTGTGGACCCCGGACATCCTTCCGGATACCCTCCGGGAGAAAACCGTCATCATCGGATCCGTTTATGATGAACCGGTCGGAGATATCCATTCCACCGCGCTGGGCAGAATGCCCGGGCTTTTCCTGGTGGCCAACGCCGTGAACCTTTTCCTCAGAGGGGAACAGATTCACGAAAATCTCCCGCTCAAAATCGGGCTGATCGCCCTGCTGATTATCCTGTCGGCCCTTGTCTTCACCCGGATGCCGAGCGTGCTGGCCGCACTCTCTCTGACCGTGCTTCTGCTTCTCTTCAACACGCCGGTCAGCATCCGGCTTTTTACCCGTTACGGCCTTTTTCTTGATTTCTGGATCATCATCTTCGGCATCGGCATCTTTGAGAACCTGGCCGGCGCGGTGGAACTGTTGCAGGCATATCTGGAAAAGCAGAGAGACCCGGAACCGGTGAGAGATTCTCTTAAAAAGAGAAGCAGACCGGGAAAGAGAATCCCTTACCTGAGAAGGAGGAAATATATGAGAAAAATAAACAGCACTTTAAAAAGAAAAAGAAAGAAAGGAGGAAAAAGAAAAATGATGAGACGTTTGCTGACCATTTTTATGATCTGTTTTTCGGCGATATCCCTTCTGCCGGAGGGCCACACAGCGGAATCTCCGCCAATCGTCGGATATGTCAAGGCTGCGGATCAGGATTACAAAGTTCTGAGAAACGGGAAACCCGTGAAACTCTCCCCCCTTAAAGGCGTCTGTAACGGAGATGTGATTATCCCGGCCCAGGGAAAAAGCGTGAAACTTGATTACAGATACTGCGATGAAAAGCGCATCACCGGGAAAACAACCGTGGAATGCGCCGTAACAGAAGAGAAACCCGGATGGTTCAGGGATTTTTTCTCAAACCTCATGGAGACGCTGACGCTGAAAGGGACACGAACGATTATGGAGGAGAATGACGCGTTCGCCCCCCAGAACCGGGATAAGCACGGGCAAAAGGGCAGACCCTGTTTCCCCGCTCCCCTGTTCCAGGTCTTTCCCCTGCCGTTCAACCACGCAACCCTGCTTCAGAGCGACAAACCCGTCATTTTCAGATGGGAGGATCCGCTAATGATTTCCGCATTGGAGGCTTCCGAATGCTCCGACGTGAACCTGATCATCACAAAAGCCGGAGAAAAGCCGATGCCTCCTGTCCCCATGAAAGTCGGGGAAATGAAAGAGATCAAATCCTCCCGGTTTCAGCCCGCCGCATCCTATCAGTGGCATGTTGAGGCGAGGGGTAAAAAATCAGACACATACCATTTCCGGATCCTGAGTGAAAACGCGTCACAGAAGATCCGCTCCGAGATGAAAGCCGCGGCTGAATCCGACATACACCAGGCCCTGTGGCTTCAGCTCAGAAGCGACCTGACCCCGGAGCCTGATCTTTACACAGACAGCCTGCGGATCATGACGGGACTGAGGGGATATCAGCCCCGTCGTGCTGAGGTTCCTGTGCTGGAAGAGATAAACAGGCGGGTATTTGCGCATTGCCGGTGATCCGGGCATCAGTGCAAAATTGGGAATTCTGCATGAATTTAAACATGACTGATTCTGACGGATTTTGTGGTTCCAAGATATGACAACAGATTGGAGGATGAAACGGATATCAGTCATCGGCACGCCGTCATATTTCCGGGATTTTCCCGCTCCGGCAAATCCCGGAAATATGGGACGGATATCCGTTTCATCCTCTGATCCGTTGTCATATCTTGGAACCGCAAAATTCGTTAGAATTAGAAACGGGTTAAGGGCAAATCGAAAACGGAGGAGGCACACGATGACGAAAACAGGCATCATAGAATAGGCGATGGCTTTTTTCCTGTTTCCATGCTCCCGCGTGGGAATGTATAAAAATAAAAAAAATAATGTGGCTTGACAGCATTAAAAGGAGGGCTTATCTTGAATTTATCACTGTCAAGTATAAAAAAAGGAGATGAATATGGCAGATAACAGAAATAAGCGCATTGAAGAAAAATATGAAAAAGTTTTTTCCCAATTAGGGGAAATTCAGACGATTTTTCCGGCAACTGCAAAGTTTGAGATGGCTCAGATGATTGAGCAGGCTGCTCGATCCAGTGAAAATATTAAGAACATTGTAAGCACGAATCAGGAGATAGGTGTTAAAGCAGGTTTTGTTGCCGAAGAATTTCACGTTGAAACATTTAACCTTGATGCTATCTACAAAGGCAAAGATATTCGTGCGATCACGGAAAATTATCCGGAATGGAATAAATTTGATCTGAAAAAAAATGACTCGGTTGCTGATATAGCTCTCATAAAGAATGGGAAGCTCATTCATAAATCTCAATCCAAATACTGGTCGGATTCAAGGCAAACAGCCAACGAAATGGGAAGAATGAAAGATGGGCATCACCAATATAATGAGGCTGATTCCTTTATTGGGCCTTCAGACCAAGTTAATCCCACAGATGGGGCAGAAAGTATAGCTGAAAAATCTCACCGGACTTTTTTGAAAAACAAAGATACAAGGCCCGGAGTGGCAAATGCGGCAAGAAATGTTGAAGAAAAGGTTGCAGACCGATTGAAAGATGAAGCTGCCTCAAAACCTTTGGGAAAAAAGGGAGCAGAAAAGATAGCTAAAAATCCCGATTCAAAAATCAGGAAAAAAGTCCACGATCAGTATCAACGCGCTTCAACAGCAAAACAAATGAAACAAGCCGCTGTCGGAGCTGTCACCATATCAGCCGTTATGTCCGGTGCGTTTAACACGGTTACATACTGCAAGATGGTCAGAGAGGGAAAAATGTCCGAATCCGAGGCAGTTGTAAAGATCATCGGAGAGACAGCATCGTCGGCTGCGGACAGCGCATTGAAAGCGTCCGCCAATGTCGGCATCCAGAGTCTGACGGTTCGTTATGGCAGCAGGGAAGTGACAGAGCAGATTGCCAAAAACAGCTTTAAAAATCTGGTCAAAACAAATGCGGTTACTGTCGGGGTAATTTGCGGAATTGACATGATAAGGGATTTGGTCAGGCTGGCTGCCGGGAAAATGGACAAGCAGGAATTTGAGACGAGAAACGGCAGAAATGTTCTCAATACCTCGGCGGGCGTGATGGGGGCGGGTGTTGGCTGCAATGTGGCTACATCAATTCCGATGGCCGGGGCCGGATTTATAGGCGGCATTGCCGGCGGACTTATCGCCGGACTTGCCATGCAGTTTGCAATTGAGAACCACATTGAAAAACCGTATCAGGAGCTTATTTCAAATACGGTTGCCCTCACTCAGTCCATGCAGATTTTTCAGCAGGTTTCGGAGAATATTTTTAAAGGTCAGGTGGTTTTCGGAGCGTTTTTGGAAGAAGAGAGGAAATTAAACGCAAAATTTGAGAATCAGTCAAAGCGGATTTCTATGGCCGGTGATAAGATGAAAAATGCTATTGACAAACTTTAAAAAAAGGAGATGTATCGGTGCGAATTTGTGAAAAGTGCGACACTGAATATGAAGAAGGGCGTTTTTGTATGCAATGCGGTTCGGATTTGAAAGAGAAAAAAACAGGAGAGGGGATGTTTGACCATACGCCTGATGAGCTTGAGACAATAGACCGATCCCTTGAACCCAGACTGGTCCGGGCGCAGACGAGAGCTGCCGAAGCGGAACAGATGGCACTGGACGCGACACGTCTTTTGTCATGCACTGAGGATCGCCTGGGCGATTATGCGGAACAGGGCTTCTTCAAAAGATGCTGGCACAAACTTTGCGGTAAGCAGGGAGAGATGCAGAGGGCAAACCAGAAAGACCTCATAGAAATGCAGAAATATGCCTGGCGATATCTTGAGCTGCTTCAGGAACGTGATCTGTTACTGGCACACTCTGTGATCACGGTTAAAAACAATCTGATGACACTGGCGGTGGAGCAGGAGAAGACAAAAAATGCAATTAACAGAATGGCGGAAAAGGTCTATAAAAGGTTTGTCGCACTCGAAAACAGGGTCGGAGTCCTGGAGGTTGCCACAAATATTCACAGTTGGCTGCTGACCATTGAAACCTATGATTATGATGAAAAATTTCCGCCCCATTTCAGGCTGCTCAGAGTGGTCAGGGACTTTCTGGCTCTCAAGGAGGATGACTGGAATATCACGGAGATAAAGTATCTCCAGAAAGCTGTCAAAGAGGCGGGTCTGCCGTGGAAGAAAAAAATCAGGCTTGCCGATTTTGTCTGTGAGCTGACAGATGAAATAGAAGATAGCTCGTTTTCACAATATCAGGAACTTCTCCGCCTGTATTTCGGAGAACCGGGTAATCCCATACCGGCATCATTCATCCTGGAGAATGTTTCGGTCCCGAGCTTCACTTCTCTGTATCAGATTGCTGACAGCTACACAGGAAGTTCGGCGGTGATTGATGTTCTGAGCGAGGAGTTGAATATCAGCAGAAAAGAGGCGATCAGGAAAGTTCTGACAACTTTCATCAGAAAGCAGGGCATTGATTTGGATGTGTCCATACCGCTCCGTGACCTTGCTGTGGAATTGCTGAATTGTATGAAACTGACGAAAAAGCTGTTTGAAAGTTTGAATAATGAACAAAACTTTCAACAGCCTCAGGAGAAAGAAGAATCTGATTTCGCTTCAGCATCGGCTGATTCAGATATTCCAGAGGAGGAGAAAACTTTTAAGTGGTATTTGAAAGCGGCGGAGCAGGGGGATGCGAAGGCGCAGTTTATATTGGGTAAAAAATACTCTGACGGAGATGAAGTAAAGGCCGATCAACAAAAAGCTTTCAAATGGTATTCAAAAGCGGCTGAACAAGGTCATGCCAAAGCTCAATTTGAGTTAGGTGAGGTGTATTCCGAGAAAGATGATAAGAAGAATGCGTTTGAATGGTATTCAAAAGCTGCGGATCAGGGTCTTGCTGAGGCACAATGTGCGTTAGGCGGAATGTATTACTTTAAAAAAGATGACAGAAAGGCTTTTAAATGGCTCTCAAAAGCTGCGGATCAGGGGCTTGCTGAGGCACAATGCGCGTTAAGCATGTATTATTTGGACAAGAAAGATGTCAGAAAGGCGTTTGAATGGTTATCAAAAGCTGCTGATCAAGATTTTGCACTTGCTATAACTATGATCGGAGCTTTTTACAATTTGGGTATATATGTTGATAAAAATGAAAAACAGGCTTTTAGGTATTACATGAAATCCGCTGAACAAAATGATGATTGTGGGCAATGCCTTGTTGGACAGTGTTATTATTATGGTGAAGGAGTAGAGAAAGATAACTTTGAAGCTTTAAAATGGTATAAAAGGGCTCTTAACAATAATAGTATAACAGCTATAATAAGGGTAGCAAGATATTACTATTGTGAGGAAAAAAATATTGATCTTGCAAAGTCTTATTTAAAGGAAGCCATAGAAAAAGGTAATTTAACAGCTATGGCAATCTATTCATTTATTGAAGATACCAAAGGGTTTTCTTCATCAGAAGCCAATTTGGGATATGGTGATTATGGCAGAGCTGCTGGTGACTTATGGATAGTAGGCGATAATATGGGGTGTAAAAATTATGGAAAATTGGAGAATGCCAAACAAGCTTATGCAGGAAATTTGGCGAATAGAGCCCAGCTTCTGTGGGATGCCACTATCTTCGGTTCTGCAAAAGAAGGCTTTCTAATTACCAAGGATTTGGACATTATAAGCCACCGAGACACATTTCCTCGTTCCCTTTTAAACGGGAATCCCAGATCGGTCATCGCCAAAATGAAATATTTTGAAGGGAAAGACAGTCGGATGATTAACGCTATTGTAAGATTGGCAGAGTTAGCTAAGAAAGGTAAAAAAGGAAAAAAAGGTCTTGATTATCGTTTCGACAATTTTCTTTTTACTGCATGACCAAATAAGTTTTGACAAGTGCGACCGAAACGATGATTAGGGCCTGAAAAGAGAATAACGGAAGTCTCTATGGCCGCTGATAGGTTAAAAATGCTATAGACTTTGAAAGAGAGATGTATCCATGCGGATTTGTGAAAAGTGCGACACTGAATATGAAAAAGGGCGTTTTTGTACGCAGTGCGGTTCGGATTTGAAAGAGAAAAAATCAGGAGAGGGGATTTTTAATTGTACTCCTGATGAGCTTGAGACAATAGACCGATCCCTTGAACCCAGACTGGTCCGGGCGCAGACAAAAGCTGCCGAAGCGGAACAGATGGCATTGGACGCTGCACGTCTTCTGTCGTGTACTGAAGATCGCCTGGACGATTATGCGGGACAGGGCTTCTTCAAAAGATGCTGGCACAAACTTTGCGGTAAACAGGGAGAAATGCAGAGGGCAAACCAGAAAGACCTCATAGAAATGCAGAAATATGCCTGGCGATATATTGATCTGCTTCAGGATCGTGATCTGCTACTGGCGCACTCTGTGATCACGGTTAAAAACAATCTGATGACACTGGCGGTGGAGCAGGAGGAGACAAAAAATGAGATTGCCAGAATGGCGGAAAAGGTCTATAAAAGGTTTGTCGCACTTGAAAACAGGGCCGGGGTCCTGGAGGCTGCCACAAATATTCATAGCTGGCTGCTGACCATAGAAACCTATGATTATGATGAGAAATTTCCGCCCCATTTCAGGCTGCTCAGAGTGGTCAGGGACTTTCTGTCTCTCAAGGAGGATGACTGGAATATCACGGAGATAAAGTATCTTCAGAAGGCTGTCAAAGATGCGGGTCTGCCGTGGAAGAAGAAAATCAGGCTTGCCGATTTTGTCTGTGAGCTGACAGATGAAATAGAAGATAGCTCGTTTTCACAATATCAGGAACTTCTCCTCCTGGATTTCGGAGAACCGGGTAGTCCCATACCGGCATCATTCATCTTGGAAAATGTTTCGGTCCCGAGCTTCACCTCTCTGTATCAGATCGCTGACAGCTACACAGGAAGTTCGGCGGTGATTGATGTTCTGAGCGAGGAGCTGAATATCAGCAGAAAAGAGGCGGTCAGGAAGGTTCTGACAGCTTTTATCAGAAAGCAGGGCATTGATTTGGAGATAGCCATACCGCTCCGTGATCTTGCTGTGGAATTGCTGAACTGTATGAAACTGACGAAAAAACTGTTTGAAAGTTTTAATAATGAACAAAACTTTCAACAGCCTCATGAGAAAGAAGAATCTGATTTCACTTCAGCATCGGCTGATTCAGATATTCCAGAGGAGGAGAAAACTTTTAAGTGGTATTTGAAAGCGGCGGAGCAGGGAGATGCGGAGGCTCAGTCTATATTGGCGGAGTCTGTATCGAGTAATTTTATGAGAAAAGATATCGTTTTAGCAGTGCCAGTTTACTTTGACAGATTCATGCGTCGAAATATATGCTATTTATTAAGTAAATGGGGAATACAAGTACACCTAATCGTTGAATCCCCTGTTCTTGCTGGCCTTGCCTATGGTCATAAGTACAATAAATATGGTGTAACTTTTGTATGCGAGTTAGATAACGATAATATAGATATAGCTCTTATTGATATGGAAGCCGGCGTATATGAAGTAATATCCGTTTCAAATATTGATATATCAGAAATTCTGAATGCTGAAGATGAGATAAAAAAATTATTTCTCGATACGCTTGAATCATGCGGTATCTTGACTTCTGATATTGATGATATTCTATTCTATGCTCAGGGTAACTTGTCAGATTTAATATTGAATATCATCAAAGATAATCTTAACGGAGAATTGAAGATATGGGATGATGATAAAGAAGGATCACCGTCAGCAATTGGAGCATCAATACAGTATGGGGTGCATCGAGGAGATATAAAAAATGTTCTATTATTAGACATAACAACTTTGGATATACTGATAAAAGTCGGAGATAACAGTCCCCAAAAAATTATTGAACGCTACACAACAAAGCCGACCAAAAAATCATTAATACTTTATCCGATTATTTGGGGTAGTCAAGCTATAACAGAAGTTATATTATTGGAAGGTAATCATTCTGATATGAAAAAGAATAAAATAATAGGGAAGTTGTTTTTTGAAAGTATCCCGCTTATGGATAAAGGTTTAGAAGTAATAGTGGATATCTATGTTAGGGGAAGTATCGTTTTTACAGCTATAAGTTTGGCCGATAGTATAAAACAGACTTTATGGATACCGTAAGTGATGAACGAATACTTTGAATAGCTTGATGGAGGCGACTGTCACCGAATCACTTCCACTGACCGGGGCTATGTCGGACTCACAATTGAAGAATCATGTTGAAAAGCCATATCAGGTTATTCCTTATAGAAAAATACTATAGACTTTGAAATGGAGATGTATTCATGCGGATTTGTGAAAAGTGCAACACTGAATATGAAAAAGGGCGTTTTTGTATGCAGTGCGGTTCGGATTTGAAAGAGAAAAAATCAGGAGAGGGGATTTTTGATTGTACTCCTGATGAGCTTGAGACAATAGACCGATCCATTGAACCCAGATTGGTCCGGGCGCAAACGAGAGCCACCGAAGCAGAGCAGATGGCATTGGACGCGGCACGTCTTCTGTCGTGTACTGAAGATCGTCTGGACGATCATGCGGGACAGGGCTTCTTCAAAAGATGCTGGCACAAACTTTGCGGTAAGCAGGGGGAGATGCAAAGGGCAAACCAGAAAGACCTCATAGAAATGCAGAAATACGCCTGGCGATATCTTGATCTGCTTCAGGATCGTGATCTGTTACTGGCGCACTCTGTGATCACGGTCAAAAACAATCTGATGTCACTGGCGGTGGAGCAGGAGGAGACAAAAAATGCAATTGACAGAATGGCGGAAAAGGTCTGTAAAAGATTTCTTGATCTGGAAAACAGGGTCGGAAATTTGGAAGTCTCCACAAATATTCACGGCTGGCTGCTGACGATAGATACTTACGATTATGATGAAAAATTTCCACCTCATTTCAGACTGCTCAGAGTGATCAGGGATTTTCTGTCTCTCAAGGAGGATGCCTGGAATATCACGGAGATAAAATATCTCCAGAAAGCCGTCAAAGAGGCGGGGCTGCCGTGGAAAGAGAAAATCAGGCTTGCCGACTTTGTTGATGAACTGATAGATGAAATAGAAGATGCCTCGTTTTCACAATATCAGGAACTTCTCCGCCTGGATTCCGGAGAACCGGATAATCCCATACCGGCATCATTCATTCTGGAGAATGTTTCGGATCCGAGCTTCACCTCTTTGTATCAGATTGCTGACAGCTATGTAGGCAGTTCGGCAGCGATTGACGCTCTGAGCGAGCAGTTGAATATTGGTAAAAAAGAAGCTATCAAGAAGGTTCTGACAACTTTTATCAGAAAGCAGGGCATTGATTTGGAGATAGCCATACCGCTCCGTGATCTTGCTGTGGAATTGCTGAATTGTATGAAACTGACGAAAAATCTGTTTGAAGAAGAATCTGATTCCATGTCAGCATCGGCAGATTCAGACATCCCAGAGGAAGATAAAGATTTTGACTGGTACTTGAAAGCTGCTGAACAAGGTGATGCAGAGGCGCAGTTTATACTGGGTAAAAAATATTTTGATGGAGATGATGAAGCAGATCAGGATCAACAGAAAGCTTTGGACTGGTACTCAAAAGCTGCTGAACAGGGCCATGCAAAGGCCCAATTTGAGCTGGGTGATATGTATTGGAAAGGAGAGTATGTTGAGAAGGACTACAAAAAAATATTTGAATGGTCTTTAAAAGCTGCTGAACAAGGTCTTGATAAAGCAGAAAACAGATTGGGTTATATGTATCATTATGGAGAATATGTTGAGAAAGATTTAAAAAAAGCGTTTGAATGGTATTTGAAAGCTGCTAAACAAGGGCTTGCAAAAGCTGAATGCAACTTGGGTGCTATGCATCGTTTTGGATGGTATGTTGGAAAGGATTGCAAGAAAGCTTTTGAGTGGTACTCAAAAGCCGCTGAACAGGGCTATGCTACTGCCCAATCCGCTTTAGGTGGTATGTATTATTCCGGAAATTATGTTGGAAAAAACTATGGAAAGGCATTTACATGGTATTACAAAGCCGCTGAACAAGACTATGCACAAGCTTTGAATATGATTGGACTTTTCTATGATAAGGGTATATATGTTGATAAAAGCGGAAGGCAAGCTTTTAAATATTTTATGAAATCCGCTGAACAAAATGATAGTACGGGACAATATCTTGTTGGATTGTGCTATTACAGAGGTATAGGGGTAAAAGAAAAGGAAGTTGAAGGATTAAAATGGTATAAAAAAGCATGTGAAAATAATAATATAGATGCTATGATAAAGATAGCAATGCATTGTTATTATAAAGAAAAAAATATTGATCGTGCTAATATTTACCTAAATAGAGCCATAAAAAATAAGAGTTTGACAGCTATGGCTATTTATTCCTTTATTAAAGATACAAAAAAAATAGATTCTTCAATACATCAAGCCAGTTTAGGCTATGGTAATTATGGCAGGACATTGGGAGAATTGTGGATAGCGGATGATAACATGTATCTAAGTTATGAGAAACTAGAAAATGCCAAGCAAGCTTATGCAGGGCATTTGGCGGATAACCTTTTGCTTTTATGGGATTATACTATTTTCGGCTCTGCAAAAGAAGGTTTTCTGATTACCAAAGATTTGGACATTGTAAGCCACCAAGACAAGTTTCCCTTTTCCCTCTTAAAAGAGAATCCCAGATCAGTCCTTGCCAAAATGAAATATTTTGAAGGGAAGGACAGTCGGCTGATTAATGCTATTGTGAGATTAGTGGAGTTAGTTAAAAAATATGGGAATGTCTAAAAAAAGGAGCAATGTCATTTTTTTGTCATCCCACAGGTTGATTGAGCTTCACTTTGAATAAATGTTTTATGATCGTTTTTCGAGCTAATCCAAAGTTAGCGTATTTTTAAAGAGGTGTTTAAATGTTTGATGATATATTTTTACATGATAGGACATGTAGTGTCAGAGATTCTTTAAAAAGTGTTGTATCTAACTTAAATAATACCTCAACTAATCAGGTACTCCTTCTTAGTTGCTATATAAATTTTGATTTAGTAAAGAAGGTTATTCAAGATTTTAGTCCGAAAATCATATCGGATGTATTTCTTATGTTCAATGTATCTGAAATATATAAATTGGGGTCTAAGCAAACACTTCACAAATTAGAACAATACTATAAGGAACAAAAGGTGAATTTTCAATGGAGAGTTATATCAGGAACCAAAGGCGAAATGGTTCATGCAAAAGGATATGCCCTATATGATGACTTAAAAGAAAGCGGATTTGTTATGATTACATCAGCTAACCTCACTCTCCGAGGATTCAATGGCGTGAATACAGAGCTGGGTTACATAACACAAAAACAACAGCACATCAAACAATTCGTGGATTTATATTTTTCATTATGGGATAATAATGCGATAGATTTAAATGAAGAAATTAAATATGAGAACGAAGAATTATTTTGTTATTATTTATTATCTCATGGACGTTTTTTAAATAAGTGGGATATAAATCTCAAAAATTTGATCGGAGTTCAATATAAAAAACTCAAAAATACAGAGTCTAATGATTCGCTTCTTACCAAATTAGAATTTGACTCTGAGCAAGCTAACTTGACCAAACAATATATAGATATCTCCCATCTTCCTAAAAAATTTTACCAAGGATTTACAAGTAAATATACAATCCGAACTTCTTTTGGACGTTGGTGTCCGCTGTCTGTATGGAAGATAGTTGAAGAATACCTTAATGATAATTTCAGCCAGTTTATCGAAGGCTTTAAATCTGTCACTACAGATGAAAAGTTGATAACGATGAAGAAACAGGCCGAAACTATTCAAAAATGGCTGTCGGAAAAAGATATTATAAAAGTAAAAGACGACTATCTTGATAAATGGATAATTAGGATAAAAAAGCTCAGAGAAAATTCAAAGCAGATAGGCCGTATATATGCAGGGTATGAAGATTTTTCTCTGCCATATGATTATTCAAATATAAAAGGAGTTAAAAATCTTTATCAAAGTTTAAGCGATTCTATTACTTTTTCGCAACGTAATACATTGGCGATAAAAAAAGTATCACAAGCTATAGAGAAGATGTCTCTTGAGTATCTTGATCTTTCAACTTCAGAAAAAGAAGATTTAATAGCGGATTTGAAAAAAATCCCTAAATTAAATAAAACTCGATATATTAAAGGAAAGATTATAGATGTGTCACCAGAACCCGGTGTTTATCAAAATGATAATGAGGGGTTAAAGATTCGTATTAAATTTAAAACTGAGAATTTAAATGGCTTTCAATGTGGTGTTGCTGCATATTTCTCCCTTAAAGATTGGATGGTGTTAAAAGATTTCAATGGGTTATTTACATCTACAGACGGTCAGGTTTCTGTTGGTAAATATTTCGTTTCAGAAAACGATATCTTTTATGATGAGGCTGATTTATTTATACCTTATGAAGAACTGCATCTAAACAAAGGGAATTACTTTTGCGAATTTCTGATTAAACTTTATTATTTTTATAATGATACACAGCATTCTTTTCTTCAATGCTCACAGCCATATGAGTTTGCAGTTAATATAAATTAAACAAAAGTCCCGTAGCTGAAGAATGAAACCTAACCCTTCAAAACCTGTGAAAGAACCGCCCATGTCCTGAGAAAACTAGACCGTTCTGAAGAGCCAGCCTCTTTTTCAGAACAAGCTTATCAACTAAACCCAAAAAACGACAAAGTCGGGATTGAATACGCCAGACTGATGCACAGACAAGGAAAGACTTCCCCGGCAAAAGAAGAGGATATGCAAAGAGGAAATAACCATGAAAAATAATATTGAATTTCAGGAAGGCACTGACACTCTGGGCAACCACCCCCTCGACAGTCTCATAATCCGCCCCGAAAACAGATCAGTCTTCGAAGTCATCCGAGGAATAAACCAGCCAGAACCGGGACAGCCCAAATTCATACTGGATACCGACATCCAAAGAGATTTTGCCTGGAACTGTCAGCGTCAAAGCAAACTGATTGAATCCTGCCTGATGCGCATCCCCCTTCCGGTCTTTTACTTTGCGGAGCAGGAGAACGGTAATATCGTTGTTGTTGACGGACAACAGCGGCTGACAGCATTGAAAAACTATCTTGCCGACAAATTTGCATTACGGGGTCTGGCAAACGGCAGCCCGCTGCTGGGAAAAAAGTTTGGCGATCTGCCACCCAAATTACAAAACCGTTTGGAAGATACCCGGTTAATACTGTATCTGATCGATCACAAAGTACCGGAACAGGCCAAACTGGACATATTTGAACGGGTGAACAGCGGGCGACCGCTTACCAGACAGCAGATGCGCAACGCACTCCACAACGGCCCCGCAACACGCTGGCTCAGAGAACAGTCGGAAAAAACATATTTTTTAAAATGCATCCGTTTCGGCAAACGTGTTTTTTTACAGAAGAACATGCTCGACAGAGAGGCCGTGAACCGTTTCTGTGCTTTCACCCTAATGGGAACTGACAAATACGGCGGGAATATGGATCAGTTTCTGGCGGAGACACTTATCCGTATGAATGAAATGACCGAAAACGAGCTTGACAATCTCGCAAAAAAACTGGATAACAGCATGAGGAACAACTGCGAAGTGTTCGGAGAGAAAGCCTTTCAGATATATGAGGAAAAGAGATACAAAATCAGTCTGGCTTATTTTGATGTTCTCTCAGTTATCCTGTCTGATTATCCGTTCAGCAAAATTAAGGAAAAAAAGAACAAAATAGCCGATGCATTTGAAAATTTAAGAAAAAAACAGGGAATTTACCGAAAGCACGACCCTTTTCATGGTTAATGCTGATCGGACAGAGAATGTCCGAAAAAGATTCGAACTGACAAAACAGGCTGTGGATGAGGCAATGAGATGATTTTAAACACTGTCATTATGGAATATTTTAAATGCTTTGAAAAGCTGCATCTGCCACTGAAAAATTTAACATTGCTAAGTGGTATTAACGCTTCCGGCAAATCAAGCATCTTGCAGGCACTGACTCTGCTGAATCAGACCATGTTGCATAACGAGTGGAGTCAGAGCATTATCCTGAACGGCGATTCTCTCTCTTTGGGAACTGTGGTTGATGTCATTGATAAAAGCAGAGGGCGGCATCGTGTGATTATAGGTGTTGAGACTGACAGATACCGATATCTCTGGAAGGCAGTCAGTGAAGACCGTCTGGCTTATTTCATTCCCTTTGAGGAGATACGGTTTTCTGACCTCAGACTGAATATTGAGAAAAAATGCGCTGCAACGTCTCATAATGAGATAATTTACAGACTGATGCCGGAGTCATTTGAAATCGGCTCATCCGAGATAACAGATAAAATATACAGACTCACCTATATCTCCTCTGACAGATTACCGCCGCAGGAAACATATAAGGCGCATACTTCCGACAGATACCGCACAGTCGGGTCAAAAGGGGAATATGCTCCCTGGTTCTTATTGAAACACGGCAGCAAGGCGGTTAATGAGAAACTGAGAATTCCCGGTGAGTCATTCAAATTGCAGAGACAGACAGAGGCATATCTGAACCGTTTTTTCCCGGGGTCGGGGTTTAAAATCGAACAGGCGGCCAATGCGAATCAGGTAATACTCTCTTTTCGCACGACAGAATCCGGTGAGTATCACAGACCTCAGAATGTCGGGTACGGATTAATACATGTCATGCCCATTATAACGGCATGCCTGAACGCCGACAGAGGGGATATCATACTGATTGAAAATCCCGAATCGAATCTTCATCCGGCCGCACAGTCAAACATGGGGCTGTTTCTGTCCCGGGTTGCCTCGGCAGGTATCCAAATCATCGCAGAGACTCACAGCGATCACATACTGAATGGCGTCCGAAGAGCTGTCAGAGACAAAGGTTCCGAACTTACAAAGGAACAGGTGGCGATTCACTTTTTTCGTCAGCGTGAGAAAGCGGAAGCTGAAAATTTGGCTCAGGTTCAGACGCTGCTAATAGACAACGAGGGAAATTTGGATGACTGGCCGAAGGACTTCTTTGATCAGTTTGACAAAGACTCCGAATACTTTGCAGGCTGGGCGTTTTAAACAATGCAACTTTATACAAATGAGCTTTCATTGGAGGGGCAGTATGAAAGTATTCAGAATTTTATAAGAGCCCTTGAGACAGTATATAAAGCCGGGACCCTCTTTATATTGTATATCGGTCCTAAAATTACTAATACTAAAGAATAAGAATAAGGAGACAGAAAAATGAGCAGACTTCTTGAGAAGGCAATAAACAGAATCAGGGCGCTGCCAGCGGCCGAGCAGGAGGCCGCGGCCGCGCTGATATTGGAAAGGTTCCCTGACGGACAGCGGAGAGACACGCCATCCGCCCGCCCGTGGATCGGTCCGGTCGTGCCCCTGGGAAAGGCTCCCGGAGACCCGCCCGCCTCCGAAATGTCCGATGACACGGAATGGGAGGCCACACCCGAAAATGCGGAGCGGATATGTGAGCATATAAAGATGCTGATTGAGACCAGCCGTGTGTCGGAAGCCCGCAGGATTGTGTCCGCTATCCGGCACGGGGTCTCCGCCGAACTTGACTATTGGAAAAAGGTGCTGGCCGAGCCTGTGGTCAGAGTCGGAAAAGCCTCAGCAGACGGAGATCACGGGAAAGACATGTTGTGGATCGAAAACAATGCTGACAAATACAAAGGCAAATGGATCGCCCTGAAAAACGGCGTGTTGCTCGGCTCTCATGAAAGTCATGCGGAGCTGCATCAAACATTGAAAAAATCCGGCAGACTCACCGGAACATTGTTCTTTCGAGTCGGAAAGTAGGAAAACATGGAACAGTTGTTCAAACAGACGGATGAGGATAACATTATATGGAGTACCGGCAATGCAGCATTCCGGGCCATGTTCAAGATAGACTCATGGCCGGTCACGGTGGCTGTCAGATGTCGGGTGGAGCGTTTGGAATCGGACTATTTCGCGTTGTTGGACACCGGGGCCGAATGGTCCATGATCGGAGGAGATGTGTTGCCATCCATTGAGGACCAACCGAATCATTCACAATTAAAGCGGATTGAAAGATCACTCGAATGGCAGAAACGATTGAAGAGAATATTAACTCAATGAGATATATCAGAAAAGCACAGGATATCCCTCACTTTTTGGTGTCCGTGAGAACAGAGGGAAGATAGAACAATACTGGAAGTTGGCAGGATAACCCTGCCCAAAGGATGTTGAAAATGAAGATAGAACAGTTACGAGTGAAAAATTTCAGGGCATTCAGGAACGCCGAGACAGGAAACCTTTCCCGGCTCAGTGTGTTTGTGGGCCCCAACGGTTCCGGAAAGACGACATTCTTCAGGATATTTGCCTTTCTGAATGACGCGCTGAGGAACAATGTCACAGCGGCCGTCAGTCGTGAGGGCGGGTTCGGGGAACTTCTCTTCCGGGGTGCCGGCCCGGATGCGTTTGTGGAAATCGAAATCAAATTCCGTTATGCCGGCGGAAAAAGGACCCTCTGGCGACTTATTTTCTGAGGATCGGACATGAAAAGAACCGAGCTTATGCGGAGACCGAGATTCTGAAATATCGCCGGGGTCAGCAGGACAGACCGTGGCATTTTCTGGAGTTCCACAACGGGAAGGGAACTGTCATTAGAAACGAGGAGGATTACGGAAAGAAAGGGGCAACCGAGGAGACGGAGGAACAAATCCTGGAATCGCCGGATATCCTGGCGATCAAGGGGCTGGGGCAGTTTCAGCGGTTCAGGGCAATCAGTTCCTTTCGGAAGCTGCTGGAAGGGTGGGCGATGTCCGACTTTCATGACGAGGCGCTGCAAAGGATCGGAAAGGTCGGTGCTGACGAACATCTCTCCCCGTCGGGTGCGAACATTGCCCAGGTCGCCAAATTCATCCACGACAATCATCCTGAGCGGTTTGAGGAGATTCTCAGGAAAATGGCCCGGAGCGTCCCGGGGATTGAAAATGTCGAGGCCATCCGGAACGAGGCCGGGCAAATTCTGCTCAGGTTCAGCGACGGGCCTTTTGCGGATCCGTTTGTCTCAGGAAATATGTCCGACGGAACGCTGAGAATGTTCGCGTATCTCATCCTGCTTCATGATCCGGAGCCTCATCCCCTGCTCTGCATCGAGGAGCCTGAAACCCACCTCCACCCCGGGCTGCTGCCGGAACTGGCCGAGGAACTGAGGGATTATGCTGTGAGAGGAGGGCAGGTGTTCGTCTCCACCCATTCCCCGGACTTTCTCAATGCCATAGATATCAGGGAACTCTTTTTTATGAGGAAAAACAATGGAGAGGCGGAAATCATTCCCGCACAGGACGACAGGATGCTGACGGAGCTTTTTGAGGCCGGGAATGAGCTGGGGTGGCTGTGGCAGCATGGCTATGCGGGAGGAGCGAATCCGGGATGATTTATTTTATGCTTGAAGAACGCTCCATGCAGCGGGCACTGGAGAACCTGCTTCCCATCATCATTCCCGGAGAAAGTTATGAGATCAGGTCGCATAACGGAAAGGAGGACTTGCAGCTTGCGATCAGAAAGGTTGTTCCCACACTAAGCAGACAGCCGGGCGTCGCAATTGTTATCCTGCACGATCAGAACAGCCATAACTGTTTTGAATTGAAAAACAAGCTGAAGAAATTGTCTGAGAGAGCAGGTTGTGAGGTTCTGATCCGAATCGTTTGCAGAGAGTTGGAAGCATGGTTTTTGGGAGACATGGCGGCAACAGAGCGGGCTTATCCGAGATTCAGGGCGGCAAAATTTCAGAACAAGAAAAGATTCCGAAACATAGACGGAATAATAAAGCCATCTGAACATCTCAGACAAATTGTTCCGGAGTTGAAAGGATATGATGTCTTGCCCAAACTGGATACCGCTGAGAAGATTTCCGCCTGCATGAATGTGGCGAACAACCGTTCAAAGAGCTTTAATCATTTTGTCACAGGCCTGAACGGATTGTCTCCCGAAAATGAGGGGAGGCAATATTTCATCTGCAAAGCTGAGAAATAAGAAGTGAGGAGTGAGAAACAGATGCTCAGAGAGATTAAAATTAAAGGTTATAAATCGCTGATTGACGTTGATGTGCGTCTCAGCCCGCTTTCTGTGTTATTCGGTGCCAACGCGGCCGGAAAAAGCAATTTTCTGGATGCCTTACAGCTTTTATCAGGGATGGCGGCCGGCCGCACACTTAAAGACGCGTTTGAGCCGCCTTATCGCGGCAGGCCTCTGGAATCTTTCACGTTCGGGAATGAGGGAATTAGGGGATTGCTCACGCGGAAAACTGTTTCACTCAGCATGGAGGCCGATGTCGAACTTTCTGACGCTGTCGCGGAATCCGTCAATCGTCAGATATGTGAGCTGCCCTCAGGCCTGAAGCATGATGAAACTTCTGTCCGTGAAAAATATCTGCGCTACCGCATTGAAATCGAAATGTTTCCGAAATCCGGCGAGCTGCGGGTCACTGACGAATACTTGGCCGCGCTGGACAAAGACGGAAAAGTCAGCCGAAAAAGGCGTCCGTTTCTGGAAAAGATAAGGGATCAGTTGTATTTGCGGACGGAAGGTCATGCCCATCAGACCTGTTATGATCAGCATCCGGATCACAGCATCCTGTCAGTGCCCCTTTATCCGCATCTTTACCCGCACCTGACCGCCATGCGTCAGGAACTTGCCGGATGGTCGTTTTTCTATTTTGAGCCACGGGAGCGGATGCGTGCGCCCAGTCCGATCAGAGAGACCCGCAATATCGGTCCCATGGGCAACGAACTTGCCTCTTTTCTGAACACCTTGCGCGTACAGAACAAATATCAGTTCAACGCGATTGAAAAGGCGCTTCGCATGTTTATCCCGAATGTCACAGGCATTGATGTCGGACCGAATGATCTCGGCGAGGTCGAACTCAGACTCATGGAAAATGAGACGCCTGTTCCTACCAGGGTGCTGTCCGAGGGAACCCTGCGGCTTATTGGACTGCTGGCCCTGAACGGCTCACAGGAGCCTCCCGCCCTGCTCGGACTTGAAGAACCTGAAAACGGTGTCCATCCCCGCAGAATACGCATGATTGCAGACCTCTTGGAGACCCGCGCGGCAACGGGCAGGACACAACTGATTGTCACGACACACACTCCGATTCTGGCTGACATGCTTTGTGATGAGAATCTGTTTGTCTGTCGCAAAGAATCCGAGGGAACCGTTATTGAGCCTCTGTGCTCATGGGGAAACATGCGGCCGGAAAATGATACGGACAAGGCTCAGGATACTGAAGATATTTCCGTTTCCGAGCTTATTTTGCGAGGTGATTTTGGGCATCCTTCATAAACGCCGGAAGTAGTTTACACTTTTTTCCAATCAGAGCAGGCGGCATTTTTATATCTCACACAAAGGCACAAAGGGCACAAAGAAGCAAAAAAGAATTCACTTAACACCCGAAAGTGTAAACCGACAAATGAAGGATGCCTGATTTTGAAACGTAGAATTATACTTTTTGTCGAAGATGAAGCACATGAGAGGCGGACACGGCAGGGTCATTACCGAGTTTCAAAAATACTTGCGGGACATACATCGTGAAAGAGAGGGATTACCTGATCTGCTGATTGTTGCAACAGATGCGAATTGCAAGGGATACTCTGACAAATGAAGGATGCCAATTTTTTTCATCCCGGTGATGAAAATGGTAAAGTTTATGAAACTTTGAGAGCCTTTCCCATTTCATCCCAAGACCGAATTCCGCGACATAAAAAACAATGTTATGAATTTCAGGGAATCTGTTTCTATATAAGAAACTTCCATGAAAAAATTGGCATCCTTCATAAAAGCCGAAAGTAATTTACACTTTTTCCAACCAGCATTTCATATCCCACACAAAGGCACAAAGGGCACAAAGAGAATTCACCCTGACACCCGAAAGTGTAAACCGACAAATGAAGGATGCCAAAAAATTTTTGGCATCTTTCATATTACTTCAAAAACAGTTCACACTCTTTCTGAAGAACAGACTCATACGCGTTTGTCCGCGTTTATCCGCGTCCCGCTGTTCTTCAGAAGTGTCAGATGACAAATGAGGGATGCCAAATTTTTTCACCCCGGTGATGAAAGTTTATGAAACTTTGAGAGTGTCAACTGACAAATGAGGGATGCCAAATTTTTTCACCCCGATGATGAAAATGTATTTCATGGTAAAGTTTATGAAACTTTGAGTTCCCTTCCCCATTTCATCCCAAGACCGAATTCCGCGACATAAAAAACAACAATAACAATGTTATGAATTTCAGGGAATCTGTTTCTATATGAAAGTTTATGAAACTTTGAGAGCCTTTCCCCATTTCATCCCAATACCGAATTCCGCGACATAAAAAACAACAATAACAATGTTATGAATTTCAGGGAATCTGTTTCTATAAGAAACTTCCATGAAAAAATTTTTGACATCTTTCATATTACTTCACACTCTTTCTGATGAACAGACTCATCCGCGTTTGTTCGCGTTTATCCGCTCTTTCAGAAGTGTCAGATGACAAATGAGGGATGCCAAATTTTTTCACCCCGGTGATGAAAATGTATTTTCATGGTAAAGTTTATGAAACTTTTCCCCATTTCATCCCGGTGATGAAAATGTATTTCATGGTAAAGTTTATAAAACTTTGAGAGTGTCAGATGACAAATGAAGGATGCCAAATTTTTTCACCCCGATGATGAAAATGTATTTTTGGCATCCTTTATAAAAGCCGAAAGTGGTTTACACTTTTTCCAACCGGCATTTCACATCCCACACAAAGGCACAAAGGGCACAAAGAGCAAAAGAACTCACCCTGACACCCGAAAGTGTAAACCGACAAATGAAGGATGCCGGATCCTGATTTAAAATTTTCAGAATTTCATGATATTAATTTGGAGGTCATTTATTGATAACTTACGAATAGTCGGATCAAGTTTTCAAAACTTTACAGATTGATCCATCAAACGGCCATTTCCCTGACATCTTACCTAACTCACTCATTATATTCAAAATTTTTTTTAAAACATATTTTTTTATTTTTTTGATCTTTCTGCTTGACATACCGATTCTGTTCGTATAAAAGACGTTGATAACAATGTTACGGACTTTGACAAAACTGTCTTTTGCAGATTTTCAGAAACAGCAACATCAATCTTTTAAACATATAATTCAACGAAAAAGCTTTGTTTTTAAAAACCAAAATGGCCGATCATAATCATACATCAGGCCGAAACATACAACAGGCATCCCCCATGTCCCGAAGGCTCAGGTCCGACATTCATAAACGACTTGAATCCGCCGTGCTCGAAGTCTTTTCCGAATCGGATTTCCACAAAGCCAACATACGCGCCATCGCCAGGAAGGCGGGCGTCAGTTTCAGCACAATCTACAACTACTATGACAGCAAGGAGGGCCTTTTGTTCGCCTTTCTTGACATCTGGCTGGGAGAACTGACCGACCGGATCACGGATCATCTTCAGGGCCTCGAGGATCTCAAGGAAAAACTGAGGAAGGTCTTCTGGGTCCAGTTGGACTATTATGAAAGGAATCCCCAGGTCGGCCGCATCATGTTCATGACCCTTCCCCTTAAGACATGGATGGCGGATGACACCTTTCAGCAGAAAAAGATGATCAATCTCTTCCTGGATGTCCTTCGGCAGGGACAGGAGGAGGGGATGCTGAACCCGAACGTGCGGGCCGGCGTTCTGCTCGATTTCATGCACGGGCTGGTTCAGCGATCCTTTTTCATGTGGATTTCCCGGGGACGGAAGGAGAGCCTGGCAGGGCAGGCGAATGTTCTGTTTGAAATGGTATGGCGGGCAATCTCAAACCCTGAAGACTGAATTGTTCTGTAAAGAGTTTTGAAAACTTGGCGCGTATGAACTTAAACCCGGGTTTTTTGTTCAAGCTTTTTGTTCAAGCTTCCTGAATGATCAGAAAACGGTTTATATTTAACTGTATCAAAGATATTTTTAACCTTAATATTAATAGGTAAAAAAAAATGGGCATCCTTCATTTGTCAGTTGACACTTTTGAGGGAACAGCGGGACGCAGACAAACGCGGATGAGTTTGTTCCTCAAAAAAAGTGGGCATCCTTCATTGCCCAGTTTACACTTTTATTTCCACAACAAAGGCTGCAAAGTTTTTGTTTCCCTGCGCCTCTGCGCCTCTGCGCCTTTACCAGAAGCGTAAACTACTTTTGGACTTCTGTGAAGGATGCCAAAAAATGGAAGATAATTTTGGCATCCTTCATTTTGCCTGAAAAGTAGTTTAAGTTCGTAGTTCCGCCTTTAGGCGGTGCGGAACTACGAACTTAAAATGGCCGGATATATTTTTATGCCGTGGCTCGTGATTCCAAAGGGCATATTAAAATTCGGGGGTTCCGAGTCTCTGATGAACGCGTTGCTGAAGGCAGTTTAAGTTCGTAGTTCCGGCACCGCCTAAAGGCGGAACTACGAACTTAAAATGGCCGGATATGTTTTTATGCCGTGGCTCGTGATTCCAAAGGGCATATTAAAATTCGGGAGTTCCGAGTCTCTGATGAACGCGTTACTGAAGGAAAACACTAGGTAAGGATACATGGCTTTATTTCCAGATGAAAGACTTACACGTCATGAAGAAGTTACGGATTCGATGTCCGATGAGGATATCAATCTGAAATATATGAAGGGCGATATCCGAATCGTGACCATGAATGAGCGATATCCTTTGAAGAGGGTTGCCACCATGCTTGAGAAGGGGGATTATGAATTACAGCCGGAATTCCGGAGACGACATCGGTGGAATAACAGGAAAAAGTCGCTTTTGACAGAGTCTTTCCTTATAAACGTGCCGGTCCCGCCGGTTTTTCTCTATGAAGACCGCCCCTCACACTATGAAGTCATCGACGGCTTTCAGCGTCTTAAAGCTGTTTATGATCTCTTCAGGGACAAACTTGTTTTGGAAGGACTGGAAAAATGGCCGGAACTCAACGGACGCAGATATTCCCAGCTTCCTGATCGGATAAAAACGGCTCTTATCCGGAGAAATCTCTCATCCTTTATTTTGTTGCCCGGCAAAGCTGCCAAGAACGGAGATGAATCGCAGTTCAGACAAATGATTTTTGAACGAATGAATACCGGGGGAAGCAGGATTACCCATCAGGAAAGCAGAAGTTTCATCCCCAGAGGACGAGCTGTTACACATCATGAAGAAACCACTGATTGGACGTCCGATGAGGATATCAATCTGAAATATGTGAAGGACGAATTCATAATCGTGACCGAACTGGCTCGGTATCCGTTAAAGAAAATTGTCACCATGCTTGACAGCGGTGATTATGAACTACAACCGGAGTTCCGGAGACGCCACAGATGGTACAATTACAAAAAATCCAAGTTAATTGAATCATTTATAATGAACGTACCCATTCCTCCGATATTTCTCTATGAAGACCGTATTTCACACTATGAAGTAATGGACGGCCCTCAGCGACTGACTGCCATATACGAGTTCTATACGGACAAACTGGTTCTGGAAGGACTGGAAAAATGGCCTGAACTTAACGGATACAGATATTCCCAGCTTCCTGACCAGATAAGACAGGGCATTGACAGGCAGTATCTATCCGCCATCATTTTGTTGTATGAAACACCCAAAGACGAAGAGGAAACGCTAAAGTTTAAACAAATGGTTTTTGAGCGAATCAACAGCGGAGGCACCAGTCTTACCCCGCAGGAAAACCGAAATGCTATTCTCAGAGGGCCGCTGAACGACCTCTGTTGCAAACTATCTCGCAATAAATATTTATGCAAAACATGGGATATCCCGGAGACAGATGATGAGGAATTATTAATTGAAAATAAGCATTACCAGAGAATGGAAGATGTGGAACTGGTATTGCGATTTTTCGCAAACAGACAGCGACGGGAACTGATGCATCCGGGAGAGTCTCTCAAACATTATTTGGATGAGTTTCTCCGACATGGTAATCAGGAGTTCTCTCAGGAGGTGCTGAGAAAGTTGGAGGATTTGTTCAACCGGACAATCCGTTTGATTTATGACATTTTTGGGAAAAGAGCGTTTTGGCTGATGCGTCCCCGGAGTGACGGATTGGTTTGGTGGAGAGAAGCGACAATGACGGTCTATGATCCGATGATGTATGTTTTTAGTCAGCATGTCGAAAATAGGAAACGGATTCTTGACTCACATGAGAAAATTCAATATGGTCTCGAAGAGCTTTACAGAACAAATTACCATGAGTTCAAGTGTATTCATCAGGATGATATTGATAGGCAAATCGCACTTTTTGAGGATTTCATAGCGAGTATAATAGGATAATTATGGAAAATACGCTTCAGCCTTTTGAAAACGAAACACTTACTTCTACGCGTCACGAAAAAGCCACTGATTGGATATCCGATGAGGATATCAGTCTGAAGTACGGAGTCAGAATTGTGACCATGGAATCGCTGCATCCTTTAAAGAGAGTTGTTACCATGCTTGAGAAGGGAGATTATGAATTACAGCCGGAATTCCGAAGACGATATCAGTGGAATAACAGGAAAAAGTCGCTTTTGATAGAGTCTTTCCTAATAAACGTGCCAGTCCCGCCGGTTTTTCTCTATGAAGACCGCCCCTCACACTATGAAGTCGTGGACGGTTTTCAGCGTATTAATGCTGTTTATGATCTCTTCAGGGACAAACTTGTTTTGGAAGGACTGGAAAAATGGCCGGAACTCAACGGACGAAGATATTCCCAGCTTCCTGACCAGATAAAAGAGGGTCTTATCCGGCGAAATCTCTCATCCTTTACTTTGCTGCCTAGCAAAGCCGTCAGGAAGGGAGATGAAGCGCAGTTCAGACAAATGGTTTTTGAACGAATGAATACCGGTGGGAGCAGGATTACCCATCAGGAAAGCAGAAGTTTTATCTACAAAGGACGACTGAACGATCTCTGTCGCAAGTTATCCCGCAATAAATATTTGTGTCGGACATGGGATATTCCGGAGCCTGATGCCGGAGAAACGGATGATGTGATTTCCGATGAGCTGCTTGCCAATGAACATTATCAGAGAATGGAAGATGTGGAACTGGTGCTGCGATTTCTCGCGAACAGAGAGAAAGAGTTATGTCAGGAGGAATCTGTCAAGGAATATCTGGACAGATTTCTCAAATACGGTAATGAACAGTTTTCTGAAGAGAGACTGAAAGATTCGGAAGCGTTATTTAATGAGACGATTCGCCTGGTGTATGAAATTTTCGGTGAAAAAGCATTTTGGCTGCCCCGTTATCGAAATAATGAATGGATTTGGTGGCCGGAAGCGACAATAGCGGTGTATGATCCTCTGATGTATGTCATTAGCCAGCATGTAAGTGATGTCGGGCGGATTCTTCAATGTGATCAGAAATTCCGGAGCGGAATTGAAGATTTTTACAAGGAAAATTATGATATGTTCCGGGAAGAAGATATCCATCAGGTTGGGAAAAGAATCGCACTTTTTGAAAAACTGATAACAGACATAATTAGGATAAAAAAAATGTGGAAAATACGCTTCAATCTTTTCAAGAAGGGCTACGCTATGATATTCAGGGAACTCGGCTGAGTTCATTTACCTCTCCTGTTTGAGGTTTAAGCACATAAAAACAGAAGGAGGATATATGTTGTCTTTATTTCCAAATGAAAGGCTTACTTTTACGCGTCACGAAAAAGCCACTGATTGGATGTCCGATGAGGATATCAATCTGAAATATGTGAAGGGCGAAATTAGAATTGTGACCATGGATGGGCGGCATCCTTTAAAGAGAATCATTGCCATGCTTGATAGGGGGGATTGTGAATTACAGCCGGAATTCCGGAGACGACATCGGTGGCACAACAGGAAAAAGTCTCATTTGATAGAGTCTTTCATAATAAACGTGCCGGTTCCGCCGATTTTTCTCTATGAAGACCGCCCCTCACACTATGAAGTCGTGGACGGTTTTCAGCGTCTTAATGCTGTGTATGAGTTCTACAAGGACAATTTTGTTTTGGAAGGACTGGAAAAATGGCCGGAACTTGACGGACGCAGATATTCACAGATTCCTGACCGGATAAAACGGGGCATTGACGGGCGCTATCTTTCCTCGGTCATTTTGCTGTATGAAACACCTAAAGATGAGAACGAGGCGCAAGGACTGAAACATATGGTCTTCGAGCGAATCAACAGCGGGGACGTCAGGATCACCCCCCAGGAAATCCGGAATGCCATTCTCAGAGGGCCGCTGAACGACCTCTGTTGTAAATTGTCTCACAACAAATATTTACGCAGCACATGGAATATCGCGGAGACAGATGATGAGGAATTATTAATTGAAAATAAGCATTACCAGAGAATGGAAGATGTGGAACTGGTATTGCGATTTTTCGCAAACAGACAGCGACGGGAACTGATGCATCCGGGAGAGTCTCTCAAACATTATTTGGATGAGTTTCTCCGACATGGTAATCAGGAGTTCTCTCAGGAGGTGCTGACAAAGTTGGAGGATTTGTTTGAGCAGACAATCCGTTTGGTTTATGACACTTTTGGGGAAAGAGCGTTTTGGTTGAGGCATCCCTGGAATGACGAATGGGTTTGGTGGAAAGGAGCGACGATGGCGGTCTATGATCCGATGATGTATGTTTTTAGTCAGCATGTCGAAAATAGGAAACGGATTCTTGACTCATGTGAGAAAATTCAATATGGTCTCGAAGAACTTTACAGGACAAATTACTATGTGTTCAAAGGTGAGAGGCACATCCATCAAGATGATCTTGAGAGGAGAATCGCACTTTTTGAGGATATCATAGCGAATATAATAGGATAATTAAGGTGGAAAATACGCTTCAGTCTTTTGAAAAAGAACTTGATGAGTTGCGGCATTACATTCAGGGACTTGAATTGGAATCCCGCCTGATTTCATCTGAGGTCGATAAAAAGTCGCAAACGGAATGTGAATCTTTGGTTTCAGAGTATCAGAAATACATATTGGCTGCTCGGAAAAAAAAGCAGCAATTCGAGTACAACTCTATCATTGTATCGCTTTACGGGTTTCTTGAGCAGTTTGTCGAGTCGCTGATTGAATCTTATCTGAAACAATTGAATGTGATAATTCCAGTATATTCAGCACTTCCGGAAGCTATAACCAAAAATTACATAGATATTTCTGTTGAGTTTATGAAATATATTGAGGAATCGAAATATAAAGAAAAAGAATTCGTTACAAAAAAACAGTTAATATCCGATCTGTACTCCTGCATCAGCAATTCAGCCGGATATCGGATCAATCCATATCCGTTTATCCATCATACAGCCAATTTCTGGCCTGATGTGATCGCCAGTTCATTTGCCAGTGTCGGTGTCAGGAATGTCTCAGGTCGTGTGATAAAATGCCCTGTTTTTACCAGATATTTGAAAGAGAAGGATCCGGCGAGTGTGGATCACACGGAACCGAACTTGGCCTTATCCGATTTGAACCATCTGATTGAGCGCAGAAACAAAGTCGCACACGGAGAACCGCCGGTTCAACTTCTCGATAACATAACGATTCTGGAAAACTATATTCCGCTCTTTGAAGCTTACGGCAAGGCATTGTATGAAGTTGTCTATAGTGAAGTGCTGAAATATGAAGTAAAATATAACGGAACAGAACTGGGATCACCCATCAAAATATTTAAACAAGGGAAGGTCGTTGGTATATCAGTGAAAGAGACGACGATCAAAGTAGGGGATTTGCTTGTCGCCAAAACTGCAAACGATATTCTCCCTTATATCGCAGGAAAAATTATGGAACTCCAGGTGGAGAATGTAAGCTATAGGGAAGTGCCAGCAAGTTTGGCAGGCGTGGACATCGGCATAAGCGTGCCGTTCAGAGCCAAAGAAAATCATACATTCTTTCTGGTCAGGAAAACGAACAAACGGAATGCCGTGTCGTAAACGGATGGGGAAATGAGTTTTGCTGATGAGATTATCATGAAGCTTTTGATCACAGGCATTTTGGAAGGAAATCATTATGGAACCCGCTAATATTCTGAAAATAAAAAGTCTCGGTGACGGATGGAATGATAAGGATGTTGTGATGTTTCACGCCTGCTTTCAGCTTCTCGAGGATTGCATCGAAGAGGAAAAACTGCTTGACGGAGATATTGATTGGAACCACGATGAGAAAACCAGAGAAGCAGAGAAAAAACTGAGGGATTTATACGAATGGTGGAAGCAGAGAAAAAAACTTGAAGAGATTATAACAAATGATGATCAAAAATATAATGAGGACACTGAAAAACTTACAGAACTTGTTAAGCTTCGGCATTGGCTTTGGACATAGAAAATTGCTCAAACCTTTCCCTGAAAGATAAAGATGTTTAAAAAAATAAGATTAAAAAATTATCGAACTCATACAGACACCCAACTGACTCTGGGACCGATAACGCTCCTTATCGGCAATAACAATTCCGGCAAAACGAATTTCCTGGAGGGCATAAGGCATTTTTCCCGGTTAATCGCACACGCTATGCCTGATGACAGTGAGGGAAATGATATTCCAAAAAATTTCAGAGAATCTGACAGAGATATTTTGAGATCAGCGGATCTGTTTCCCCATAGAAATCGCTTTTCAGATAAAGATGAACCGATCACATTCTCCTGCACTTGGACAGGGGGAAAGAGTGAAGCTGAATATTCAATCGATCTCTGTGAGGATATGAGGGCTATGAACGGGGTGTCATGCAGGGAAAAAATTCGTATTCGTGAAAATAATTCAGCGGACTGGCATGAGACAGAGAGCGGTTGGAAAAAGCCGGCTGACAGGTTGTTACTTTGCAGAAAACTCGGGGAATCAGCAAAAGAGAATATTAAAATTATCGGCCGGCGTTTTTTTCGGGATATGGCTCAGGCATTTTCATACCATTTCCAGCCTTCCTATCTTAAGGGCAAAGTTTCTCAGGATTACCCGAAAGTAATTCCGGAGCGTCTCTCCATTCCGTTGCAGATGGGTTACGAGGGCTTGAATTTACAAGAGATACTATTGCATGCAGGCAAGGCCGATGAAAGAGCATATCAGAGATTTTTAGCGGCCCTGCGAAGGACCTGAGCCATGGCGAATTGAAAAGGCTCAGTCTCTATATGTGGACCAAATATAATAAGATAGAGGATGCCATTGTACTCATGGATGAAATTGAAATCGCCCTTCATCCGGATTGGCAATATCAGATTGTCAGGGACCTGATGCAATGGACCCCGAACAATCAGTATATTCTTGCAACCCATTCTTTTGACTTATGCGAAGCGCTTACCCCCGCCCACGTCAAAGAATTGGAACCAAAACTTTTGAAGCGGACATCAGACTGAAAATGAGCCACAACCAGGAAGAATTGGAAAAACACTGCGAGACAATTATGGCATCCAGAAAGAATGGGCCGGGCCTCTTGAAAACTTCAGAGAGCAGCTTATGTCAAGGATAGCACATTTTTATTCGGAGATAGGGAAATCGGATAATAATCCCAAATACCATATCCCCTTTTTCTTGAAAACATTGCATGAACTTATTTGATATGATGGTTCGCCAAATCACGATTCGGTTAAAAAACAGACTTTGATGAGCCAGCAAAAGAATAAAAAAGGTTCGCTGATGGAACAATTCAGACAACTGGAACTGTACAGATGGAGACAATTTGAACATGTCCGCATTGATTTTGACAGGGATTTGTGTATCCTGACAGGATCCAACGGATGTGGGAAAACAACTGTTCTGAATGTGCTCGCAAGGCATTTCGGCTGGGATGTGAGGCTGGTTTCATCGCTGTTTCCGGGTAAGAGGCGAAACCTCCGATCCGATGTGTGGGAAGAGCCCGAGAAAGATTCTGAGACAGACCGGGCAGTTCAGATCGGCACGATTGAATACGCCAGCGGACACAGATGCATCCTGACGGCACCCCCATACACCGGCCCTCAGTACAGTCTGCAATATCAGGATCAGAGACATGTTCCCGGGGTGCATATCCCGTCGCACAGACCCGTTGTGACCTATCAGAAAACCGGCGCCATCCCGACAGATCCCCGGGAAATTCTGCAACAGTCTGAAGAATTCCGAGACCTTTTGTTTCACACATACAGCTCCGAGAATGTCAGAAATCCCGGAATCGTTCTCAAACAGTCATTGGTGGCCTTGGCCGTGTTTGGTTACGGAAACGAGGCTGTCGCGCCAACTTATGAATATTGCGAGTTGTTTGAACGGTTCCAGGAGATACTGAGAATGGTTCTCCCCAAAGAAATAGGATTCAGACGCATGGAGATCAGAATGCCGGATATTGTGCTGATAACAGAAAGCGGTGATTTTTCTTTGGATGCCATGTCAGGAGGAATCGGCGATGTGTTCGGAATGGCGTGGCAGATTCTCATGTACGGGTCAGACAAGGCGGATTGCACCGTTATCATAGACGAACCTGAAAATCATCTCCATCCGAGTATGCAGCGTGAATTTTTGCCTTCGCTGAGAAGGGCATTTCCTGGTTACAAGTTTGTCGTGGCCACACACAGCCCTTTCATTGTGTCCTCAGACCCTCACGCATCTGTTTACGGACTGATCTTTAATGATGATAAGCGGGTGATTTCGGAACGGCTTGACAATGCTGACCTGTCCGCGTCCCCGAACAAAATTCTGCGTGACATTATGGGGCTTCCTACGACTTTGCCGGTGTGGGTCCAGGAGAAAATAGAAAAAATCTTGGAAAAGTATTCAGGTATGGATGCCACAGAAGAAAACGCTGGGAAAATATACGGGGAACTGAGAGAACTGGGGCTGAGTGACTCTGTGCGGGAATTTGTTCCTGAGAGCGGGGGAGATTGCAGTGAGAAACCTGACGAAATCAGATGAACCTGAGATTCTGAAGCAGAATGCCGATATATGGCTGGATCAATATTTGGAAGACAAAAATAGTTCCACAAAAAAGTACAGATATCGCCATAAAAAAATAAAAGAGGCCCTGAAAAAGGAGACCGGTCACAAATGTGTTTATTGTGAAAGCAAGATAGGACATAACACTCCTGGTGACATAGAACATAAAATTCCTTCCTCAAAAGCCGTTCACCTTCACTTTGACTGGAATAATATGACAATGGCGTGTGCGGAATGCAACAGAAGAAAAAATGACTACTACGAGGATGGTGAAGCGTTTCTTGATCCTTACATTGATGATGTCGAGTCGCTCTTGGAACATCATGGCCCGATCATTTTGTGGCGCATTGGTCAGAAAAGGGCTGAGATCACGGTAAGAATATTGGAGTTGAATTCTTTTCGCAGATCATCGCTCATATGTAGAAAAATGGAGAAGATAGAAGAAGTCTGCAATCTGGCAGAACGCCTCAGTTCAGAAAAAAACAGACTCCTCAAATTGCTTTTACTCAGACAACTGGAGCAGATGAAGGATAAAAGTTCCGAATATTCCGCAATGGTGATAAGCATTTTAAAGACAAGAGGAGGAGGTTGTGAAGGAACGGCTTGAAAACAGCTTGGTAAAATTAATGTAACTTGACAGCATCAAAAAGGAGGCTTATCTTAACTTTTTAAAGGATGCTGACCGCAAATCCCGGATTAAGGAGACAGAAAAATGAGCAGACTTCTTGAGAAGGCAATGGAGAAGATCAGATCGCTGCCCGACGCGGAACAGGACGCCGTGGCCGCTCTGATATTGGAAAGATTTTCGGACGGGCGGCAGTGGGATGAGGCATTCCGCCCCCTCCGAGGCAGACCGTTCAGGCCCGATCCTCCCAAACCTCTGGAGATGACGGAGGGCGAGAACTGGGAGGCCACTCCCGAAAATGCGGAGCGGATTTCCAGGCATATAAACGCGCTTATCGAAGCCGGCGGCTGTGTCTTGGAGGCCCGCCGGATCGTGTCAAAGATCCGGCCCGGGGTCTCCGAAAAGCTCGACTACTGGAAGAAGGTGCTGGCCGAGCCGGTGGCACGACTGTCTGGGCCGGGAAGCGGCGGGGACATGAGGAAGGACATGATGTGGCTTGAAAACAATGCCGACAACTACAAGGGCAAATGGGTTGCTCTGAGAGACGGTGTTTTGCTGGGCAGTCACGAAAGTCGTGCCGAGTTGCGTCAAATTCTGAGACAGTCCGGAAAGCTTGAGAAATCTTTTTTTGTCCGGATGTGAAATGAGGGATTATGAATCAGTTGATCAGGCAGGCGGAGAGAGAGAAGAAGGTATGGAACACAGGGAGCGCGCCGTTTCGGATCAGCCATGAGATAGATTCGTGGCGGGCCACGGTGGCCGTCCGATGCCAGATAGAACATTTGGAGTCAGGTCTCGCATTGTTGGACACAGGTGCCGAATGGTCTGTGATCGAAAGACAACATATTCATTCCGGCAAAATCGCTCCATGAGGCCGGCAAGGGGAAAAGATTTATTCCGCATGATGCCGAGAAAAAATCTTATGACCAGCAAATCCCCGGATAAGGAGACAGAAAAATGAGCAGACTTCTTGAGAAGGCAATGGAGAAAATCAGATCGCTGCCCGACGCGGAACAGGACGCCGTGGCCGCTCTGATATTGGAAAGATTTTCGGACGGGCGGCAGTGGGATGAGGCATTCCGCCATCCATGGGGCAGGCCGCTCAGACCGCCCAAGCCTCCCGAACCTCTGGAGATGACGGAGGGCGAGAACTGGGAGGCCACTCCCGAAAATGCGGAGCGGATTTCCAGGCATATAAACGCGCTTATCGAAGCCGGCGGCTGTGTCTTGGAGGCCCGCCGGATCGTGTCAAAGATCCGGCCCGGGGTATCCGAAAAGCTCGACTACTGGAAGAAGGTGCTGGCCGAGCCGGTGGCAAGACTGTCAGGGCCGGGAAGCGGCGGGGACATGAGGAAGGACATGATGTGGCTTGAAAATAATGCTGATAACTACAAGGGCAAATGGGTTGCCCTGAGAGACGGTGTTTTGCTGGGCAGTCACGAAAGTCGTGCCGAGTTGCGTCAAATTCTGAGACAGTCCGGAAAGCTTGAGAAATCTTTTTTTGTCCGGATGTGAAATGAGGGATTATGAATCAGTTGATCAGGCAGGCGGAGAGAGAGAAGAAGGTATGGAACACAGGGAGCGCGCCGTTTCGGATCAGCCATGAGATAGATTCGTGGCGGGCCACGGTGGCTGTCCGATGCCAGATAGAACATTTGGAGTCAGGTCTCGCATTGTTGGACACAGGTGCCGAATGGTGTGTGATCGGGGGAGTGACAGCCACAGAGATCAGGGATAAAATCGGTCAGCCGATAGCATCCTCCCGCATAAGCACCCGTCTGGGGACAATTGAAGGTTACCTGCATCATGTGAACATCACCTTGATAGCGGGAGGAGAAGATTCAGGTGACAATCTGACTGTCGAAACCACCTCATTTGTCTCAGAGGAGTGGGAAGGTCCGATAGTTCTCGGGTA
The DNA here is from genome assembly GCA_030378035.1 of Desulfobacterales bacterium HSG2. GTDB lineage: Bacteria > Desulfobacterota > Desulfobacteria > Desulfobacterales > 4be13 > JAUCGI01. The sequence goes on along the minus strand of JAUCGI010000008.1, from coordinate 34,409 downwards.
TCGGGGCTTTCTGGAAAGGATACGCTTTGCCCTCGATACGGGTGTGATTCCCGGAGCGCAGATTTTTTATTTCGGTCTGGCTGAATAGCCTGCCAAAAGTCTGCTACATGAGGGAGAAGAATAATGGACCGATTCTTAAATCTGATAAAAGAACGGCTTGAAAGGTAGAAATAAGGAACTCTTTATGCCGTTTATGGTTCATGTAACGCTTCGTGAGATTGAAAAAGGTTAATCTCAGTCAATACAAATTGCCTGATGTGAAGGCGAAAGACAACATATTCATTCCGGCAAAATCGCTCCATGAGGCATGGCGATACGGAAAAGAACTGGAACCGGGTGATGAACGCAAGTATGAAGAAAAGCTTCAGGAAATTATGCAGGTTCTTGATAGCAAGCTAAGATAAATATGTGGGAAGATTATTATGGGCAAACTTTTCAGTTGCTTTGATGTGGAGGCAGTGATTCTTCGTAAGAAACTGTCATACTCCTGGCCAGAGGCCATGGTCGGTGTCAGTGTGTATCCTGACGAATTGGAAGTGAGGATAAAAAATACAGAAGGCCAAGAAGAAGTCTCTGAAAAACTGGAAGAATGGTTCAGGTCCAAATATGACAGCGATGAAAACAGGATTTTTCTGGAATCTCCGTTCAAAGGCGAAAAGAGATTTCTATCCGTTGTATTTGAAGCGGAACCGGAAGAGGAATGTTTTATTCCCAAAACGCTCAAACCCAGCTTTGCCAGTTTCAGTCTTTATCCGGATGAACCCGAATTCAAAGGTCCTGATATTGACATAAAGGGACCTCCCATATATGCGTTTTATTCTTTCAAGGGCGGTGTCAGTCGTACCATACATCTTATTTCCATGGTCAAAGCACTGAGTGAGCAGGAGCCTCCGAAAAAAGTCCTGATCATAGACGCCGACTTGGAAGCGCCGGGACTGACATGGTGGGCCAGAGAGCAACTGGGAACTTGTGAAATATCATTTTTGGATTTTCTGGCATTGGCCCATTATGATAATTCAGAAAATCATACCGATTCGATGACGATTGCTGAGGAGCGGTTGCGTCAGCAGATGCTTGTTTTCAAGACACATAAAGCAGAGACAGAACATTTTTTTCTGCCCGCATTCAGAGAGACAGATCAGCTTCTGCGGATGCCGCTTCGGCCGGAGCATCTGGTATGGGAGATGGAAAAGGAATGGATTCTCGGAGAGTTGTTAGGGATGCTGGGTAAAAGACTGAATGCGGATGCTGTGATCGTTGATCTGAGAGCCGGGTTAAGCGAACTTTCCAGCCCTCTGCTGTTTGATCCCCGTATTCATCGGATCATTGTCACCACACCATCAGGACAGTCTTTGGAGGGAACCAAACTTGTTTTGAAACAAACCGGAAAAGTGATCCAATCGCTGAAAAATGAAGCGCGGGAGAATGAATCTCAGTTCCCCTCTGTGATTCTCTCCATGATCAAAGAGGACCTTAAAAACACGCCTGATATTGAAGCGGTAAAAGAGCAATTATCGGATATGCTGATCCATAAGGATAATGATGCGGATGCCTTACTCGGAAAAGAATTTTTACTGACGAGCCTTTTTGATGAAAATCTGCTTTACCTGAAAGACCTTGACACAACACTTGACAAGCTGAATACAACGGATATGCATCACCTGATGACGAAAATTGCAGATGAAAAATTCTTTACACCGGAACATGAAACTCTCAGGGATCAGGGAGATATCGAAAATGATTCTGAGCCACAGCGCATAAAAGATATTGAAAAATTGAAAAATGTGGCTGAGGAGTACGAGTTTGCCGAGTCCGGGCGGGGAACAAATTTCCTTAAAATTCAGCCGCTCAGATCGTTTGCTCAGAAATTCCAGAGTATCATGCCCGTAGCCGTCGTCATGGGCGCAAAAGGATCGGGAAAGACATTCATCTATCTCCGACTGGCCCAACTTAAAATCTGGGACGAATTTCTGAAGGCTTTTGACATTGAAGAGAGTAGTAACGGCTTTATTTGTCCGCTGATCTTTTCCAGAAATCTTGAAGATGACGCGAAAAAAATTATCAGGAACTGCTATGAAAGCATTCCGATTCTGTTTAACGAAATCAGGCAGTCTGAAATCAGAGCGCGTATAGATGAAAAAAAGGCTTCAAAAGAGACGAATGAAACAGTATGGAAAGATTTCTGGCTAAGATTAATGGCTGATGCCCTTTCCTGCGGGGAAGAAAATAATCCGTTGAAAGCCATTCAAAAAGTGTTGACTAAAAAAGATGAAAATGTTATTTTTCAAATTGACGGCTTGGAAGATCAGTTCCAAAACATCCGGAACGATCCTGTTGAACAGACAGCCATCCGGGCATTGTGCCAGAGTGTTACGGAAGCATTACAGGAACTGCCTGATAACAGAATCGGATTAATCATCTTTATAAGAAAGGATATTGCCCGGTCCGCGATAAAACAGAATTTCGGACAGTTTGAAGCGCGTTACAAAGCATTTGAGCTAAAGTGGGATTGGGAGGCAGCGATCCGTCTGGTCTTATGGCTGGTGAAAGACGCTGCCGAATTAAAAGATTATGTTGACACTGCCGCATCCCGACCCGAAAGACGTTTGGAAAAATTATGGGGTCTGAAACTTGGCAAGCCCGGTTCAAGAGAAGCATATACGCTGAATTGGATAATTGCGGCGCTGTCCGATTTCAACGGTCAGATACAGGCACGCGACATTGTGCGTCTTATTCGTTTTGCCAGCGGAAACGCTTTGGAACGTAAAGAATATCCCGACAGGTTATTGCCACCTGCCGCTATCAGAAACGCGCTCGATCCGTGCAGCAAAAAGAAGATTGAAGAGATCAGGCAGGAAATAACTGTCCTTGAGGATATTTTCGCAAAATTGGAAACGATTCCGGAACAGGACCGGCAGATTCCTTTTGACAAAGACACGTTGGGCATTACTTCGGATGAGATTGAAATCTTGAAGAATATGGGAATTGTCACTTTGCACAAAGGCGAGTATTATATGCCTGAAATTATCAGGCGAGGGCTGAATTTTGGCTTGGCTGGCGGTGGCCGTCCCAAAGTTCTGACTCTGATAAAAAGATCAACCCAATAAACCGGACAGGAATGAAAAAAAATGCTGACATCAATCGGAATACAGGGATTCAAATCCGTCCATAATATTCCATCGTTGGAATTGGGACAGGTGAATGTGTTCATCGGCGCAAACGGCAGCGGAAAGACCGCATTTCTTGAGGCAATAGGCGTCCTGAGTGCGGCGGTGGCAGGCCGCATTGATGACGAGTCCCTCAGATTCCGGGGGATCCGGCTGGGAATCCCCTTTTTATATGCCTCGTCTTTTCAGGGCCTGCCTCTGAACAGCCCGGTGATGCTGGAAGCTGAGTGGGAAGAGTCGGAAAATTTATGGACTTATCAGGTCGAATTGGTCCCTGAGAAAAAGGACATGATATTTAAAAGCGAAAAAATCGACCTGAACGGTGACACACTGCTCCGACGGAATTCGGATACGGGTGCGGTCCCGGTTTTTGTCACAAAAGGTTCAGACGGTGACACCGTTCCTGTCGCGGAATTTGTCGAAAAAAACATGGGAAGGGATAAGGGGTTTCTGGCCTCCCAGCGGGGGATTCCGCCTTTGTGGAAAGGGGAGGATATGTTCTCCTGTCTGGAGAAATACGCCCTCTACACGCCTCAGACACCTGTCCTCCGGGGAACAGCGCCGGACACGGTGCAGAAGAATCCCCTGGGTCTGTGCGGCGGGGGACTGGCGGATGCGGCAGAGGCCCTCATTGACGACGGGCAGGAGATGTTTGGCGATCTGGACACGGACGACCTTCTTGACCGGCTCGGATGGGTGGACCGGATGAGGGTTGGGAGGCCCACAGATGAGATTCTGTCATCCGGTGTGCCGCGGCCGTCCAAAGTGTTGCGGTTCACGGACCGCTTCATGCATTCGGAACGGAACGAGCTGACAGCCTATGACGCGAGCGAGGGCGTTCTCTACGCGCTGTTTGTTCTCGCTCTGGCCATGCATCCGGATGCACCGCGCTTCTTCGCGATTGACAATTTTGATCAGGCCATGCATCCGAGGCTGGCAAGGGATGCCGCGGGCCTGTTCTGTGAGGCGGTTCTGAGCAATTCCCGCAGGCCTGCGGCTTTTTTCACGACACACAATCCCCTAGTTCTCGACGGGCTGGACCTCAGCGATGAACGAATACGGCTCTTTGCCCTGGATCGGAATTCGGAGGGGCATACCGGGATCCGGAGAGTTCTTCTGTCACCCGAACTGATCGCGGAAGGTGCGAAGGGGATTCCGCTTTCCCGGCTGTGGGTCATGGGACGCCTGGGCGGGGTGCTGAACGTATGATGAACCTGAATTTCGGAACCACAACTGGAATACGGAGTTCATCGCTGCCGAAGAACATAACCAGATTCATAGGAATGACAAAAAGGAACGATAAATAAATGATAAAAGAATATCAGATAACCAATTTCAAACCATTTGCCGAGTCTGCCGTCATTCCGGTAAGACCCATCACGTTGATATTCGGCCCGAATTCATCAGGTAAGAGTTCCATTCTGCAATCTCTGACAATGCTGAAACAGACAACAGAGGAAGGGGGAAAGGAGACCCCGCTTTTGCCCAAGGGGAGTCTTGCTGATCTGGGAAATTTCAGAGAATTTATCCATCGCCATGATGATACAAGAAAATTCTCTTTCAAGGTAACGATTCCCATCAAAGACAGCACTGAAAAAGACAAGAGGGTTCAAGAATTTCTGGACAGCATTATCAGCTTTGAAACAGTGGGGCTGGGTATAACCTTTTCCGATCTGAAAATGGGCGATTTGACGATCACGCAATTTGAAACTTTTGTCGGAGATAATCCTGAACCGCTTTTCACATACGAAATGGAACAGCCGGATAAAGAAATAGACAAGGGAAGATTTTTCACAAGATATCCTTATATTGCCAAACTGAAAGACTTTAACGAAGAACATGAATATTGGCTGAAACATCAGTCTCTTTTTGATAAGCCGGCCTCTGAAGCGCATTTTGATTTCAGTCATTATCTGATAGAAGGCGTACATGATGATTCAGCAGAAGAATTCATCTCCCCCAAAGAACGCAAAAGCATATCCCTGATCCCGTTCTACACTTCCCGTATGTTCAGGGAAATACTGAGGCGTTTTGTTTATGTGGGACATTTGCGCGGTTTTCCGGAAAGATATTACAGTTACACCGGAAACAAAAACCGATATGTAGGCAAAACAGGGGAATTTGTCGCGGATATTCTATTTTCTGATCCGGAAATTCTGAGCAGGGTCAATGAGCAGTTTGATCATCTTAAAATAGGATATGAACTCAGGGTGGCGAATCTTACGGATCAGGCATCTGAGATTCACGACCTGCGGACACTCAGATTAAAAGAGAAGTCCACCGGAACATATATGGGATTTACGGATGTCGGCTTTGGTATCAGCCAATTGCTCCCTATTGTTGTTCAGAGCATGGTATCTGAAAGACATATGCTTCTCATAGAGCAACCCGAGCTCCACCTGCACCCGGCCCTCCAAGCGGAGATGGGGGATATATTTATCCGATCCGCTTTGGGGGAAAATAAGAACACGTTTATCATTGAGACACACAGTGAGCATCTGATTCTTCGCCTGCTTCGGCGGATCCGGGAGACAACGGAGGGAGAGCTTCCCGAAGATATTCCTCCAATAAAGCCGGATGATCTGTCGCTGCTTTATGTGAAACCGGATGAAAAAGGAGCATCCGTGATTCATATACCCGCGACAGAAGATGGAGAGTTTGAAAGATTCTGGCCAGGCGGTTTTTTTCCTGAGCGTTCAAAGGAGCTGTTTTAATATATGGTTTATGAATATGCTATTGACCCCAAACTTGTCGTAAGTTGGTGGAAAAGTCAAGATAATTTCAGATATTTTATGGATAAATTCGGTCTGGGACAGCCGCGGATGATGTCCGAATATCCGCGCCTTGATAAATGGAGAAAAGCGTTCAAACAGGAGCAGGCAGCTATAAAAGAAGACTTTGAGCGTATTCGGAGTGAAGAACTTATTAAGAGGCTGACAGAAAATCGGATCAGCCGGAATCGAGACAAAAATTACGAAAAAAAAAGACTTGGTTGAAAAATGCGGAACGAGAGCATAAGAGATGCCCTTTTCATGCGATTCTGGTTAAAGATATTCCCGACCGTAGCCACTTAAACAAGGCTGTCTTTAAAGGTTCCAATCTCAAACATGATATCACGGAATGGAATCATGAAACCATGGTAACTGTTGAGAGAAAGGCAAAAGATATGGCAAAAGCCGTCTCCCCGATGCTCTCAAATTGCACAGAGGCGATTTTCATTGATCCGCATTTTGATCCCGAAAAGGATAAATATCGCGTTACCATCAAGGCTTTTTTACAAGAGATTGTGAATCATCGTTGTACTTTTTCTCCTAAAAGGATCGAAGTTCACGCTTCAGACAGAGACGATAAACCTAGCTTTGACGAATTCAGTAGAAGATGCAATGATAATAATTTGCGTTCTTGCATTCCCAAAGGGATGACAGTCTGTTTCAAACGATGGAAAGAGAAGCAGAATGGTGAACATGAAAAGCTTCATAATCGCTTCATTCTTACGAATATCGGCGGGGTTGCGTTTCTTTTCGGACTTGATGAGGGAGACGGGAGTGATATTGTGGTGTTATTAACTCGGAAGGTTTATGAACAGATATGGGAGCAATACGCAGAATCCAATCCGGCCTTTGATCTTGATGACTCTGTAGAAATTGAAGGAACTGCTTAAAAAGATTGAGATCGAGGAAGATTGCGGTGATTTGCCATGTAATTTTAACCCGGGAAAATAACAGATATAGGAGAGAATAATGACCTGCCATGACATCGCCAAATATTTTTTGGCACTGACGAATGACGAGGCCGGCGACCTGATCTCAAACATGAAATTGCAGAAACTCGTCTATTACGCCCAGGGGTTCCATCAGGCCATTTTTGACAGGCCCCTGTTTGAGGCGGATATTGAGGCATGGACTCACGGACCCGTGATTCCCGAATTATACGATGAATACAAAAAGTATGAGTCGCTCCCGCTTCCGAAACCGGATGACATGGATTATTCCGTGTATGATGAGGATATCAGGGAACTGCTGGATGAGGTTTATTCCGTGTTCGGCCAGTTTTCGGCATGGAAGCTGATGAACATGGTCCATGAGGAATCCCCCTGGAGAGATACTCCGCCGGGTTCTGCCATATCCCGTGATTCCATGAGGGAATATTTTAAAACCCAGTTGCGGAACGACTGAGGATGGGCAGAAAAAAGAAGATAAAGCAGAGAGAAGCAGGCAAAGGAAAAAGATTTGCTCCGCATGATGCCGAGAAAAAATCGTATGATCAGCAGGAACCTGTTTTTTCCCTGACACAGATCAGAAAAGATTTCTGTATCTCAAAATGCGGGAAGGATGAAAAGGCCGCCTTTGCAGACACGCTTCACAGGCTGAGTCAGAAAACATGGGCGGAAATAAAATCCTCGCATCGTCACGGAATCGGGTTTGAGAAAATTGACAGGCGATCCATAAAATCCGGAATACCGGGGTATCTCAGAGAAGATGTGAGTTTTATCGCATTCAGATTTTACGGCAAGGCTCCCATGGTGGGCTATCGTGACAAAAGACTCTTTCATATATTGTGGATTGACAGAGAGTTCAAACTTTACAAGCATGAATAGCTACGCTATGGCGAACGACCGTTCAAAGGGCTTAATCATTTAAAGCGTATCTGATTTAGCCATTATTTAAACAGGTTGTTAATAAAAAGATTGACCCAATAGGTTGGACCGGAATAAAAAATGCTGACATCAATCGGAATACAGGGATTCAAATCCATCCATAATATTCCATCATTGGAACTGGGACAGGTGAATGTGTTCATCGGCGCAAACGGCAGCGGCAAAAGCAATCTGCTGGAGGCTGTCGGGATGTTGAGCGCGGCCGCGGATGGCCGTGTAGATGCGGATCATCTATTACGAAGGGGAGTTCGGCACGGCGTTTCCGGATTATACAAAACCTCCCTGAAGGGAATGGAGCAATCCGACGATAACGATATCGTTCTGAAAGCGGCTGGCTCTTGGAATGGCGTTGAGGCAAATTATGAGGTAAGTTTGAACAATCCTCCGCCGGGGATTTGGATTTATAGGCAGGAGAAGCTATGCGACAAAAAACTGGAAAGACATTTGCCCACGTCGTCAAATAGGATAAAGAAGGGGATTATTGATGAGACACTTGGCCGATTTCTCAAAAAGGTCGGGTACTTCCGATTTTATACGGATAAACCTGAGACAGTAGAACTTTACAGAGCATTGACAGACTATGCAATCTTTACCCCGACCACACCGGTGTTGCGGGGAATTCAGCCCGACATTGTCCCTTCGGAACCTTTAGGATTGTTCGGCGGGCGTCTGGCTGAAGCGGTGGAGGATATCCTTGATCCGGAGAATGAAAGTCTCGGCGGAGCGGATTTGGATGATGTTCTGGATTTGCTGGAATGGGTGGATGAATTTGATATTACAGCGCCTTCACGGGAACTGTTATCCCCCCATGTTCCCTCGCTGCGGAGCCTCGTGCGGTTCAGGGATTACTGGATGAATGAAAAGCGTAATCGGGTGTCAGGATATGACGCTAGTGAGGGCGCATTATATGTGTTGTTCACACTAATTCTGGCCCTGCATCCCCGCACCCCGGGATTCTTTGCCATTGACAATTTCTGCCAGACCATGAATCCTCGGCTGGCACGGGGAGTGACACGGCTTTTCTGTAATCTCATGCTTGAATCGGATCCCCCGCGCCAAGCCCTGCTGACAACCCACAGTCCCCTTGTTCTGGACGGCCTTGATCTGCGGGATGACCGAATTCGCCTGTTTGCCGTTGATCGTAGCCAAGACACACATGGAGCGACAAAGGTTTCCCGAGTCCGGCTTTCGGATGAGTTGCTGGAAAAGGGTGAAAAAGGGACACCGCTTTCAATGATGTGGAGCATGGGGCTTCTGGGCGGTGTGCCAGACATATTTTAGGAGGAGCGAGATATATAGTGAAAATCGGAACTGTCGTCGAAGGGCCCACAGATCGTCTGGTGCTGAAAGCGATCATCGAAAAACTGTATCCGGGAGACCATGACTATCTTGATTTGCAGCCGGCAGACAACGGTGACAGTTTCGGGAGAAGCGGAACAGGATGGAAAGGTGTGCGTCGTTTTTGTTTTGATGTGTGGCAATCTCTTGACACTGATATCACCACACTGATTACAGATTATCAGATTGATTTGCTCATCATCCATGCAGATGCAGATATTGCTTTTGAACCTGATTTGCAGGAAGACACGATCCATCCTGTGGGAAATGTCTCGCAACCCTGTCCGCCTATTCTGCCGACTGTCGAAAATTTAAAAGAGGTTATCGCAAGATGGCTGAATTTGGAAGGCGCAGACAAATTTCCCTCAGAGGCAATTCTGGCGATTCCGGCACAAGATACTGAAAACTGGCTTTTTGCAGCACTTTTCCCGGATGATGCGTTATGCCGGAAGTCTGATTACGAATGTATTCATAAAGGTGATGATCATCGTCATCCGGCTTATCTGATGACATTAAAGGGTTATCGCAAAATTTTGAAACGCAAAGATGGCAAAATCAAAAAGCCGGTGAAGCGTTATCGCCAAGTTGTGGGAAATGTGGCGGATAATTGGAACAAAGTGTGTGAGTTCTGCTCACAAGCCCGGACATTCAATGATAAATTAATGTATAAAAATATCAGGGAAGCGAGACAAGAATATGCCAGAGGAGAAGTCAGAAAAGGTACCGTGGATGATCTGATGGGGGAGCTTTCCGAATGAAAAAAATCAAAACGAAGATTTTGAATGTCAGCCACCTTCAAGGAAACATGTATTTTTGTTTCGGATGCGCAGATCAGGTGGCCGGCGGTATGAATACAGGCAAAAACAACTAACCAAACCCTAAGAATAAAGGAGTAATACATGAAGTTGCTAAAGATCGACCACTTGGGCATTGCTGTTAACAGCATCGAAGAAGGCAAAAACTTCTGGACAGGCGTTCTGGGCCTCGGCTTTGAAGGCACGGAAACTGTCGAGGCGCAGAAAGTCACCACCGCGTTTTTCCCGGTGGGTGAAAGTGAAGTGGAGCTTCTCGAATCCACCGCGCCTGACGGGCCGGTGGCCAAGTACATCGAGAAAAAAGGCCAAGGCATCCAGCATGTGGCCTTTCGCGTGGAAAACATTGAGGAGGCACTGGCCGAACTCAAGGAAAAGGGCATCAAACTGATCGATGAAAAACCGAGAAATGGCGCAGGCGGCGCAAAGATAGCGTTCCTGCATCCCAAGGCAACCAACGGAGTTTTGGTCGAACTGTGTGAAAGATAAAATCAGTTTACGGTTTACGGTTTACGGTTTACGGTTTACGGTTTACGGTTTACGGTTTACGGTTTACGGTTTACGGTTTACGGTTTACGGTTTACGCTTGACAGCTATCAGCAAACAAATCTTCTTTTGATTTTAACTGATAACCGTCAACCGGAAACCGTCAACTGTCAACTGGAAACCGTCAACCGTCAACTGTCAACTGGAAACCGTCAACCGTCAACTGTCAACTGGAAACCGTCAACCGAATAAAAAGGAGAATAAAATGGCAAAACATCCTGAATTGGAAAAATGGAATGAACTGGCAACAAAACTGCTGAAGGGCAAATCGCCGGATAAGCTGAACTGGAAGACGCCCGAAGGCATCGAGGTAAAACCGCTTTACACCGCTGAGGATATTGAAGGGATGGAGCATGTGAACACCCTTCCGGGAATGCCGCCTTATGTGCGGGGTCCCATGGCGACCATGTACGCGGGCCGGCCCTGGACCATCCGCCAGTATGCGGGATTTTCCACGGCAAAGGAATCGAACGCGTTTTACAGAAGGAATCTCGCGGCAGGTCAGAAGGGCCTCTCTGTGGCGTTTGACCTCGCGACCCACAGGGGATATGACTCGGATCATCCCAGGGTCTCCGGCGACATTGGCAAGGCCGGGGTTGCAGTCGATTCGGTGGAGGACATGAAGATCCTCTTTGACCAGATCCCCCTGGATCAGATGTCCGTCTCCATGACCATGAACGGCGCGGTGCTGCCGATTCTGGCCGGTTACATTGTGGCTGCCGAAGAGCAGGGCGTGAAGCAGGAGCAGCTCATGGGGACCATTCAGAACGACATCCTCAAGGAGTATCTCACGAGAAACACCTATATCTATCCGCCCAAGCCGTCCATGCGGATCATATCCGACATCATCGGATACTGCTCCCATAACATGCCCAAATACAACAGCATCAGCATCAGCGGATATCACATGATGGAGGCCGGCGCGGATTCCGTGCTTCAGACTGCTTTTACCCTCTCTGACGGTCTGGAATATGTGAAGGCGGCTCTTGCCGCGGGGCTGGATATTGACAAGTTTGCCCCCCGTCTCTCCTTCTTTTTCGGCGTGGGCATGAATTTCTTCATGGAAATCGCCATGCTGCGCGCTGCACGTTTCCTGTGGCACCGTATCATGAGCCAGTTCAACCCCAAGAATCCCAAGTCCAGCATGCTGAGAACCCATGTCCAGACATCGGGATGGAGTCTCACCGCTCAGGATCCGTACAACAACGTCATCCGAACGACCCTTGAGTGCCTCGCGGCAGCTCTGGGCGGGACCCAGTCCCTGCACACCAACTCCTTTGATGAGGCGGTGGGACTCCCCACCGATTTTTCCGCGAGGATCGCCAGGAACACCCAGATCATCGTCCAGGAAGAATCCCAGGTCTGTCATGTGGTTGACCCGCTGGCCGGATCATACTATGTGGAATCCCTGACGGACGGCATCATCAAAGAGGCCCAGAAGATTATGGCCGAGGTCGAGGAGATGGGCGGCATGGCCAAGGCCATCGAAACCGGAATGCCCAAGATGCGCGTCGAAGAATCCGCGGCCCGGAAGCAGGCCAGGATCGATCAGGGCAAAGAGGTGATTGTCGGCGTCAACAAATATCAGATCGAAGAAGATATCGATCTTGATGTTCTGGAAGTGCCGGCCGCAGTTCGTGATGAGCAGGTTGCAAGGCTGAAAGAAATCAAGGACAAACGGGATAATTCCGCGGTTGAGAAGGCCCTTGATGCGATCACAAATGCTGCCGGATCCGAAGGGAATCTGCTGGAGCTCTGTATTCCCGCGATGCGGGCCAGGGCAACTGTCGGGGAAATTTCAAGCGCGATGGAGAAGGTTTTCGACCGTTACGTCGCGACAACCCAATGTATCTCCGGCGTGTATGCCTCCGAGTACGGGGAGGATGAAGTGATTGACACGCTCAGGAAAAGAGCCGACGCGTTTGCTGAGAAAGAGGGAAGGCGGCCGAGAATGCTCGTCACGAAGATGGGCCAGGACGGCCATGACCGCGGCATCAAGGTGATTGCCACCGCTTACGCTGACCTCGGTTTTGACGTGGATATCAGTCCCATGTTCCAGACGCCTGAGGAGGCCGCCAAAATGGCTGTGGAAAATGATGTGCATATTGTCGGCGCATCCAGTCTGGCTGCCGGACACAAAACTCTGGTTCCCGAACTGATCGAAGCCCTTAAGAAGGAAGGGGCCGGAGATATTCTGGTGGTTGCAGGCGGGGTTATTCCTCCGGGGGATTATGACTTCCTTTATGAAAAAGGGACCGCGCTGGTATTCGGTCCCGGAACACCGGTTACGGATTCCGTAAACCGGGTGCTGAATCTGCTGGAACAGCGGAAATAGTCTGAATGGGCGGGGCTTATGCCCCGCTCTTATACAGACTTTGGCATTTTTCATTTCACACTTTTTTTGTATGTGTATGTTCCATAAGTGTAAACTTAGGATTCCCAAGACTCTTGCTCTTGCTCCTGCTCATAATCAAATGGACACGAGCAAGATTAAGAGCAAGAAAAATGGGTAAGTTACTCAGTTCACAACTCCTAAGTTTACACTTATGATGGACATGCATGTGAACGTGAACGCGCATGTGGACGTGAACGCGCATCTGAAGATGAACGCGCATCTGAAGATGAACGCGCATTTGAAGATGAACGCGCATCTGAAGATGAACGCGCATGTGAAGATAAACGCGCATCTGAAGATGAACGCGCATCTGAAGATGAACGCGCATCTGAACGCGCATGTGTATGTGTATGTTTATGTTTATGTTTATGTTTCACGGGCACAGAATGATAGGAAAGTGTAAACTACTTTCCGATTTCTATGAAGGGTGCACATACAGGGCAATCGCATGAAAGTGTTAAATCTTAATTAAATCAATGAGTTAAATTTTTATCGATTTTTAACAAACATACTTGAATTATGATGATATTGATTTTCATGCGATTATCCCAAGTTCCATATTTTCAGAAAATATTTTTGTTGACCAAATAAAATTAATTGTATACTATACCCAATTCAGCTTGATGAGATCAAGAGCAAGTCGGAGTGCAAGGCCCCACTCCTAAGTTTAAAGCTACGGCTTTATAGTATCAAGGGAATACTGACAGTGTTTCATGGGAATTTTAATTTAAAAACCGGATAATAAAAATGATAAAAGAACCTCAATACTACATTGAAGGCGTATTGGCGCAAGACAAACGGATACTTGCCAAAACCATCACACTGATTGAGAGCTCGCTTCCTGCTCATCAGGAATTGGCCAGAACCATCATGGACGCCCTGCTTCCCCATACCGGAAACGCGGTCCGCCTCGGAATCACCGGAGTTCCGGGCGCGGGGAAGAGCACCTTTATTGAGAGCTTCGGCATGATGCTGACGCGTGAAAGGACGCACCCGTTAAAAAAAGACCCGAAACATCATAAGTCACACAAAGTGGCTGTGCTTGCAGTTGATCCGAGCAGCACCAAGAGCCGCGGAAGTGTGCTCGCGGATAAAACGCGCATGGAAAAACTCTCTGCTGAAAAGCGGGCCTTTATCCGTCCCTCTCCCTCAGGTGGAACGCTGGGGGGGGTCGCGAGAAAAACCCGGGAAACCATGCTGGTGTGTGAGGCCTTCGGTTTTGACGTGATTATTATTGAGACCGTCGGGGTGGGCCAGTCTGAAACCACAGTCTCCTCAATGGTCGATTTTTTTCTTGTGCTCATGCTGGCAGGGGCAGGGGATGAACTTCAGGGGATCAAAAAGGGGGTCCTGGAACTGGCGGACGCTATCACAATCAACAAGGCGGACGGTGACAATGTTAAAAAGGCGGAAAGGGCAAGATCCGATTATGAAATCGCCCTGCATCTTTTAAGACCCGCGTCACCTACTTGGATACCTCCGGTACTGACATGTAGCGCGATAGAGACGACCGGCCTCGGCAAAATATGGGACACGATCTTGGATCATCGGGAAAGGCTCATGAATACCGGTGAGTTGGATGAAAATCGGAAAAGGCAGGCATTGGACTGGATGTTTTCACTGGTGGAAGAAGGGCTCAAGGATCGTTTTTATAATAGTCCCGATATCAAAAGTGCCCTGCCGGACGTTACACAGGAAGTGGGAAAGGGGGAGACCTCGCCAACGGTCGCGGCCTTTCATCTGCTTTCCCTGCTGGATAAAAATCCGGTCTGACAGAATTGCGGGCATCTGATTCATGGTTGAGGAGAATGGAAAATGAAACCATCGAAAGCATTAATCGGAACAATAAAAGATCTTTTCGGCTCATATCTGCATATTTTACTGACCGAAGAAGATCATGTTATCGTGGCAAGATGTCCTGATTTTTCGGTTTCAAGCCATGGCGACGATGAGCAGGATGCCCTTGCCTCGCTTAGTGACAGCATAGCTGACCGCCTGGGTTATGCGATACAACAAGGAGCTTTTGACGAAATCATTGATCCTGAAGAGGAAATGTTTTGGAATATTTTTGACAAATAAAAAGTGAACCAAAATGAAATGGAAAGAAATACGCAGTCATTATCCAAGCCAATGGCTTTTAGTGGAAGCCATCAAAGCACATACTGAGTCAGACAAACGTATTCTGGAGGAACTCTCGGTTATAAGCATTTTCCCTGACTCGACACCTGCAATGAAAGCATATATGAAGCTTCATCGGGAATCACCCAAGCGTGAACTGTATGTGTTGCACACAGATCGTGAGGAGATTGATATTACTGAACGGCGGTGGGTAGGGATTCGAGGTGCTCAATGAAGATAGAGATACGGAATGGTTTAGCATATACCTCAGTTTCTCTGACCTATGAGGGCCGGCAGATCACTCTTGATAATATTCTTCTTGATACAGGTTCGGCAGGGACTATTTTTTCAGCAGATAAAATCTTGGACCGCGGTTTACATATAGAAGTCTATGACAGAATGCATCGAATTCAGGGAACTGAGTTTGTCTTTACCAAGCGAATTGACAGGCTCTGTTTGGGTGAACTTCAGGTGAGTGATTTTGATATCCAAGTCGGAGCTATGAATTATGGGATCGATATGAATGGTATCATCGATCTGAATTTTCTGCTTCAGGTTGGAGCGCACATTGATTTGAAAAGATTGGAGATTTATTAGGCAAAACTTCAGAACTTTGCTCCGCTGAGAAAGATTGAGGTAAAAAATGTCTAAAAGTTTAACATTACATATAAAAGATGAAATCTATGAAGTTTTCCGGAAGGCCGCTCAGACTGAAAATCGCTCTGTTCCGAACTTTATTGAGACCGCGGCACTGGCCAGAATCTGTGAACAGCAATTTACAGATGACGTTGAACTGGATGAAATTCTTTCCGATCAGAATTTGATGGAACGGATGAAGAGGGTTCTTCCGAAGCCAAGTTGAAGAAGGGGCGTTTTGTTGACTGAAAGACAATACTTCAGAATCAGGAGGTCAGGAATGAATGCTAATTTTGCGCATGTTGTTGAAGATGTGAAGCAGTTATCAACTGAGCAGAAAGAGGAACTGTTTTTTTTAGTTGAAAGGTATCTGATTGAGGAAAGGCGAGAAGAAATCTATAATGATTATGAGGAAGCACAGACAGAATTCAGTGAAAACAAGCTGGAATTTTCGAGTGATATCAACCAGCTTAGGGAGTTGCTTTCGTAATGGTTAAAATAACCTTCAGTTCTTCATTTAAAAGAGCGTTTAAGAAAAAAATAAAAAATCGGAAAGACTTGGAAGCAAAGTTTTGGAAAGCGGTAAAGATATTTGCTGAGGATCCTTTTGACAGCAACCTAAAAACTCACAAGCTTTCCGGTAAGCTCAGAGATTTATGGAGCTTCAGCATTGATTATGATCTCAGGGTTATTTTTTATTTTCCTGAAAAGAACAAAAGCATATTTGTATCCATTGGAAAACATGATGAGGTCTATTGATGTCAACTTGGAAAGAAAATTTCAGAGCCTGAGCATCATGAGAAGGCAAGAGATATTTACTCGGAACTTGCAAATCGGGGGGACGGCCTGCGTTCCGCGTGTGACCGGATTGTAGCGATTTATGGTTCATCGGAAGTTCGGGATCAAATTGTGAAGGCTTAATGAGGGACAGAAAAAGGTCAGATGAAAATCAGCCGGATTGAAATAAAAGATTATTATCAGTTCAGAAATCTTACTCTGGACCTGAGCTATCCCAAAGGCCATGAAAAAGAGGGAAAGCCTTTGGACAAGGTCTGTTTTATCGGGCAGAGCGGGACAGGGAAGACGAATCTGCTGAATCTTTGCAGAATGTTTACGGCCGATTGTAATCTAAATGCCGATATGGGAAATATCGCTGTTGTTTCTCATTTCGGAAATGAAGAAGTTGTTTCAGTCATTGAAAATGGCAGATTTGTTAATAAAGAGATATCCGAGAACCATACTGACAAAAAAATATCGCGTTCAGAGTACTACTCGGATACAAATATTCTGATCTCTTTTCCGGCTGAGATAAATATCAATCTGAATCAGATTCTTCAGGAAACAAAGCTCGGTAATCCCATGGATTACCTCACGCCTGATGTTGAATCGGGAAAATATCCGGGCGGAGAACATTTTGAAGATAAAATTTTTGATTTTGAAAAACAGAATGTGCTGGCAGTATGGGAGATTATTTTAAAGGATATAAAAACCTATAAAGAAGAGGAATTGAAATACAGCCAACAGTTGGCAAAAGCATTTGTCGCCAATATTGAGGAGGGGGAAAGGCTGCTTGAGGAATTTAAGAAGTGGAAAAAAGAGAAGGTGAATCCCATAGAGGAACTTGCCCGAAAACTGGATCCGCTTCTGAACCGATTCAATTTGGAGATAAAGAGCGATTTTGATTTTGAATCCGCAGAGGATCTGAAATTTATAAAAATCAGGACTCTAAATGGTACAGAGGTACCGTATAAGGGGTGGAGTACCGGCACAAAGCAGGTGATTCTGACCGCCACGCCGCTTTTCAATTTGAATACGGAAAAAGCAGTCATTCTCATAGACGAACCGGAGCGGTCCTTATATCCTGATATTCAGACCGAAATCGTAAACTATTACACCGGCCTCGCGCCTGAAGCCCAGTTTTTCTTTGCGACCCATTCGCCGATGATCGCTTCATCCTTTGAACCCTGGGAAATCGTGGAACTGGAATTCGGAAAAGACGGGTATGTTTGCCAAAAGAAATATTACGAAGAGGAGAATTGCACAGATAATTATTCCATTGATCCCCGTTATCTGAGGTGGGACAGTATTTTAATGGATCTGTTTGATATCGGGATTGAGGGGAATGAGGCGTTCAGAAATAAAGCGTTGACAAAGGCTTTGTACCTCAGAGCAATTCTGCAAAAGCTAAAATCTCAGGATAAAATAGAAACCGAAAAAGGGAAAAAGACGCTGGAAGAATTTGAAAAGCTTGCCAAGAAGTTAGGCTGGAGGCTAGATGAGGAAAGACGGGAGAGAATCCATAATAATTATGAGGAAGCACAGACAGAACTCAGTGAAAACAGGCTGGAATTTTCAAGCGACATCAACCAGCTTAGGGAGTTGCTTGCATAATGGTTGAAGAGGATACAAAAATATCAGCCTGGGAAGAAATTGACCCCCATCTGAAACTGGAACGAATCCGTGTCCGGAATTTTCGGAATATCCGTGACTTGGATGTCACCATACCCGAAGATAAGAACATCATCTGTCTGGTCGGCCCGAACGGAGGTGGGAAGTCGGCTTTGCTGTCTGTCATCATAAACGCGCTTTGCAATTTAACTGATGAATCCGTTCCTGACCGCAATGATGAGGGTGTAACACTCGGTTTCAGTAAATTCCGGTTATCATGGAGCAGAGAAGAAATTGGTTCAGACGGGCCTGCTTTCGGTCTGGTAATGAATTGGAAATCAGAATATTCCGATTTCGGCTATAAATTCTTAGTGGCTAATCACGAATCAGTGACGCATCGGTTTACCAAAAATTTGTGCAAGGAATTTGGTTTTTCAGAAAAAGAATATATGGTGAACCAGTGGGATATATCTGCAAAAAGGGATGTCCCTTTGAAAATATCAGAGGAAGGGGCAGGAGATCCCATAGCAAAGAGCGTTATTCTGTTTCGTCCCTCAGATCGTTTTGAAACGCCCTACTATGAGGGAAAGCAGAATAGAAGCGTTTCACCAAGAACTGAATTTAACTGGAGCGGAAATCGTCCATATCCGATAGGTTCCAAGTCAGGCTTGTTGAATCTTGAAAGTTTTATTTTAGACATGACTTTGGATAATAAGCTGGAATATCGACATGCAAGTCTGGCAAATGATAATCTCATTAAAGCATTAAAAATTATCAGAAAAGGTGATGAAGAATTTGTTGTCCGTCCCTGGCCTTTCCGGAGGGTGGGATTGGGAAGACTGGAAGCCCTGTCTTTATTGTCTGCCGGGGAATTAGATATCCTGGTAACTGTCGGAGACATTATTTCTCAGCAAGTCTATCTGCTGGAAAAATTTAATCCGGGCGGGGACCATGAAATAACGCCTTCCGGATGGGTATTTATAGATGAGGTGGATTCCCATTTACACCCGCAATGGCAGCAAAAAGTATTGCCGGTTCTTTCTGAATTATTTCCAACCATAAATTTTATGGTTACGACCCATAGTCCGTTTGTCTTGAGGTCGTTGCCCGAAAATCGCTCATTGGTGATTCGGCTTCCTGACGGTGAGGTTTTTGATGATGATTTCTCATCTTGGCGGATTGATGATATTCTGGATGTCGTATTCAACATACCGTCTCTATGGTCTCCGGAGGTTGAAAAGAAATTAGAGCAGCTTCAGGATTTTATTTCAGAGCCTGAGCATCATGAGAAGGCAACCGATATTTACTCGGAACTTGCAAATCGGGGCAACAGCCTGCGTTCCGCGTGTGACCGGATTGTCGCGGTTTATGGTTCACCGGAAATTCGGGATCGAATTGTGAAGCTTAATGAGACACAACCCATGGAGGAAAATCTTCATGAGGCAGGTTGACCGCTCGTCTGTAGGAAATCCGCCATGTCTTGATCGTGATCTCTCGGCTGAGATAGAAAAGATCAGAGAAGGGGCGAAGCCGCGCACGGATATATACCGTCACGAGGAGGTCATGATAAGGTTACAGGTATTATATTTGGAAAAATGTTTTTTATGTGAAAAATTTGTCGGCAAGAAAGGAATTGTGGAACATTTTCTGCCTTGGCATAAAGAGTTTCCGGAACGCGCTTATGAGTGGGAAAACCTCAATCTCTCGTGTAATGAGTGTAATGACAGAAAGAGACAAAAACCTTATCGTATTCCGGCTGATCCACATAAGCCTGCAATGAAAACGGTTTTAATAAATCCTTCAAAACCGTCTTTCGGATATACTGTTGAGGAATTAATTCGATTCAATAAACATCGTGAAGCAGTTGCAGGCGGTAAAAAATCTGTAAGTTCGGAAGTCGTCAATACAATAAAATTTCTTAATGATACAAAACCATTGCGATACAGAAACCGGCGATGGGATGAACTCACTGAAATTGTGTTTCAAAGTGATTGCAAAACGATCTGGTGGGAATTTCGTGATATGCGTGCGATCAATCCGAATGATTGGGATGATGCTGAATTTTCTGGAAAAATATCCGCTCTTGAGCGAGGAGATGCGGTTTATCAAATGTTTCTTACCGAAAGATCACCATTTTATGCTTGCATGAAGTATGTTGTTTTTGAGATTTTGCGCTTGTCTGTAGCTGATTTTAAACAGATGAGCGATACATACAGGAAATACAAAGGGCTTGCTACAGACTGATAGCCGGCGGCTCGGATTTGGCAATCCGAGCCGAGCAGGGAGGAAGTTGATGCAGGAAAACAGTCCGGCGGAGCAGGGAGGAAGTTGATGCAGGAAAACAGTCTTGTGGCTCGGATTTGGCAATCCGAGCCGAGCAGAGAGGAGTTGATGTAGGAAAACAATCCGGCGGCCCGGATTTAGCCATCCGAGCCGAGCAGCGGATGAAAAAAAAATTGACAGATAACAAAACGACAAGGATTCGGTTTGGCAAGGTTTTTCTCTCAGAACGAACAACTTTGATCCTTACCAAACCAGATCCCTGTAGTTACCACAATAACTTAACCTGAAACAACGAAAGGAACAAACGAATGGGAGTTGTAGCAGACAAAATACAGGATCTGAAGGATCTCGAGCAAAAGATACTTCAGATGGGCGGCGAAAAAGCCGTTGAAAAACAAAAGTCAAAACCGGGAAAGATGACGGCCCGGGAGCGTCTGGATTGTCTGTTCGACCCGGGAACATTCCGGGAGATCGACATGTTCGTCACGCACAGATGCGTGAATTTCGGCATGGAAAAAGTTGAAATTCCGTCTGACGGCGTGGTGACAGGCCATGGTTTTGTTGAAGGCAGACCCGTGTTTGCCTTTGCCCAGGATTTTACTGCCAGAGCAGGAAGCCTCGGTGAGATGCATGCCAAAAAGATATGCAAGGTTATGGACATGTCGCTGAAGGCCGGAGTCCCGTTTGTCGGCATTAACGATTCCGGCGGTGCCAGAATTCAGGAGGGCGTGGACGCGCTTTCAGGATACGGTCAGATATTTTACCGGAATTCTGTGGCATCCGGCGTAATCCCCCAGATTTCGGCCATCATGGGACCCACCGCGGGAGGCGCGGTTTACTCGCCTGCCATGACGGACTTCATCTTTATGGTAAAGAACACCAGCTATATGTTCATTACCGGACCCGAGGTCATCAAATCCGTCACCGGAGAAGAGATCAATTTTGAAGATCTCGGCGGCGCGATGGCCCACAATGAGAAGAGCGGAGTTGCTCATTTTGCCTGTGAAAGTGATGAGGACGCCATCGGTAAGATCAAAATGCTGCTCTCTTATCTGCCGTCGAACAACATGGATGATCCGCCGATCGTGGAGACCAGCGACAGTCCCAAACGAACGGAACCGCTTCTGGATGAGATCATTCCTGACAACCCGAACCAGTCTTACGACATGAAAGACGTGATCTGTTCGATCGTTGACAACGGCCAGATTTTTGAACCGCACGAGTTTTACGCGCCCAATATCATTATATGCTTTGCCAGGCTGAACGGCAGAAGCATCGGAATCATTGCGAATCAGCCAAATGTCATGGCAGGATGCCTCGACATCAACGCGTCGAACAAAGCATCCCGCTTTATCCGCCTCTGCGACGCGTTCAATGTTCCCATGCTGACCGTCGCGGATGTGCCCGGATATCTCCCCGGAAGCAATCAGGAATGGGGCGGAATTATCCGCCACGGCGCAAAACTGCTCTGGACCTATTCCGAAGCAACCGTTCCGAAACTGCTTCTGGTCACCCGCAAGGATTATGGCGGTTCCTATCTTGCCATGTGTTCAAAGGATCTGGGTGCTGACATGGCGTTCGCATGGCCCACCGCTCAGATTGCGGTCATGGGCGCTGCCGGCGCCGCCAATATCATCCATCGGAAAGAGATTAAATCCGCGGATGATCCTGCTAAAAAACGGGAGGAGAAGATCGCTGAATACGATGAACTTTTTTCAAATCCCTACTGCGCCGCAAACCGGGGATATATTGACGCTGTCATCGTCCCCAGCGAAACACGGCCCCGCCTGATCGAGGCCCTGGAAGTCATGTGCAGCAAACGGGAAATCCGGCCTCCAAAGAAACATGGAAACATTCCTTTATAATTTGAAACTTGGGGACTTGATACTTGATACTTGATACTTGAACTTGATACTTGGCATTTGAAACTTGAAGTCTGATTATCCGGCTTCCAGTTTCCAGTTTCCGGTTTCCAGTTTCCGGTTTCCGGTTTCCAAATTGGAGATCCAAATGGATAACGAAAAGAAGATAGGCGCCGCAATCGCTGCGGTGATGAGTTACATTCAGACAGAGGAAGAAGCCGTCTGCGCGGCGAGCATGGCGGCCGCTCCTGCGGCTTATGCGCCTGCGCCTGCGGCACCGATGAAGCTGTGGGCTGTCAGCGGCCGGCAGGCCATGATGCAAATGCGTAACCTGATGCAGATGAAAGCCTTCAGATAATGAAAACTGAAAATTGAAATTGAAGATTGAATCCCTTCAATTCCCGATAAAAGAGAGGAGAACGACAGAATGAGTGACCAAGTTACAATGACTGAGATGAACTATGGCAACGACAGGCCCAAGGCGAAAAATCCTGTCAAGGTGGAGGACCTGAGCATTCGTGACGGCCATCAGTCCCTTTTTGCCACAAGGGGACGGACCGAAGATATGATTCCGGTTGCGGAAATGCTGGATGAAGTCGGTTTCTGGGCGATAGAGACATGGGGCGGCGCGACATTTGACACCATGCACCGCTTTCTGAACGAGGATCCGTGGGAAAGACTGCGGACCCTGAAGCGGTACATGAAAAAGACCCCCTTTTCCATGCTCCTCCGGGCGCAGAACCTGGTGGGGTATCGGAACTATGCGGATGATCTGGCCAAAGTCTTTGTGGAGAGAGCCGCTGAAAACGGCATGGACGTCTTCAGGACCTTTGACGCGCTGAATGACTACCGGAATTTTGAGACGGTGGTCAAGGCGATCAAAGCATGCGGAAAACATTTTCAGGGCTGTATCTGCTACACCCTGACTGCGCCGAGGCTGGGCGGAGAGGTCTATAACCTGGATTACTATGTGAACAAGGGAAAAGACCTGGAAAGCATGGGCGCGGACAGTATCTGTGTCAAGGATATGGCCGGCCTGATCGCGCCTTATGACGCGTATGCGGTTATCAAGGCGCTGAAGGAGAACGTGAAAGTACCGATCAATCTCCACAGCCATTTCACCTCCGGTATGTCGCCCATGTCCCATCTGAAGGCGATTGAGGCGGGTGTGGATATTGTTGACACCTGCATGTCTCCTTATGCGTACCGCACGTCCCATGCCGCGCTGGAACCGCTTGTCATGGGCCTTCTCGGAACCAACAGGGACACAGGGTTTGACATCAAACTCCTGGCGAAGATCAATGAAACCCTCGAAAAAGAGGTGATGCCGAAATACAGGCATCTGCTGGATGACACGAAACTGTCGATCATCGATATCAATGTGCTGCTCCACCAGACCCCGGGCGGAATGCTCTCCAACTTGGTCAACCAGTTGAGAGAGATGGATGCGCTGGATAAGATCGACGAAGTTTACAAAGAGCTTCCCAGGGTCAGGAAAGAACTGGGCCAGATTCCGCTGGTGACACCCACCAGCCAGATCGTCGGCATCCAGACGGTCAACAATGTTCTCTTTGATGACGAGAAGGAGCGGTATAAGATGATCACCGCCCAGGTCAAGGATCTCTGCTACGGCCTCTATGGAAAGACCGCTGTGCCGATTGATACCGAAGTTCAGAAGAAGGCTCTCAAAGGCTATGCGAGGGGAGAAGATCCGATCTCCTGTCGGCCGGCAGAGGTTCTGGAGCCCGAGCTTGAAAAGGCCCAGGAGGAGATCAAAGGACTTGCAGCGGATATCGATGACGAAGTCCTTTACGCCATTTACCCTGTGACCGGGAAAAAATTCCTGAAATGGAAGTACGGCAAGGAGGCTGTGCCTGACGAAGTGAAACCGATCAGCCTTGAAGACGCAAAAGCCAAGCTGGAACTGGTTGCAAAGGCATGGGCCGGGAACGTGGTTGAAAAGAACAAAGAAGCACCTGACAAGGGTGAGAACCTCCGCACGTTCAACGTGTTTATGGGCGAGGATTATTTTGAGGTTGGCGTGGAAGAGGTCGGCGGAACGCCGATGGTGAATTATATCCAGCAGATCCAGGCTCAGATACCTGCGGGGATGCCGGCTGCTCCGGTAGCACCTGTTGCCGCGCCCGCGGCTGCTCCTGCTGCTGCCAAACCTGCTGCACCTGCTGCCGCACCCAAACCGGCCGCGGTTGACGGCACTCCGCTCACAGCTCCCATGCCCGGCATGATCGTAAAGTATGAGAAAAATGTCGGAGACTCGGTAAGCGAAGGGGAGACCGTCGTTGTTCTGGAAGCCATGAAAATGGAAAACGCCCTGCCGGCCCCGGTAAGCGGCGAAATCAAAGCGATCAACTTCGGCAATGGTGATTCTGTGGCGAAGAATGATGTGCTTTGTGTAATCGGATAGTTTGAAACTTGAAACCTGAAACTGGAAGCTGGAAACTGGAAGCTGAGGTTTTGAAACCAGTTTTTGGCTTCCAGTTTCAAGGGAGAAATCAACTTGAAACTTGAAACTGGAGACTGGAAACTGGAAGCTGAGGTTTTGAAACCGGTTTCCGGTTCCCGGTTTCAAAGGAGAAATCAACTTGAAACTTGAAACTGGAAACCGGAAACTGGAAACCGGAAACCGGAAACCGGAAACCGGAAACCGAAAACCGAAAACCGGAAACCGATCATTTCCGGTTTCAAAGGAGAAATCATGAAGATTCATGAATATCAGGCAAAGGAACTGTTCAAAAAATATAACGTTCCCATACCGGAGGGCGGAGTCGCGTTTACGGTGGATGAGGCCAGCGAAGTTGCGGGAAAACTCGGCGGCTTTCCGGTGGTCGTGAAAGCGCAGATTCACGCCGGCGGCCGTGGAAAAGGCGGTGGCGTCAAACTTGCGAAATCGGCGGACGAGGTGAAAACCATCGCCAACGAGATTCTCGGCATGACTCTGGTGACGCACCAGACAGGGCCGGAGGGACGGCTCGTAAAAAAACTCTTGGTGGAGCAGGGGCTGGACATTGAGAAGGAACTTTATCTGAGCATCATTCCGGATCGGGCAACCGCAAAGATTGCGATCATGGTCAGCGAAGCCGGCGGAATGGATATCGAAGAAGTCGCGGACAAAACCCCTGAGAAGATCATCAAGGTTTTCATTGATCCGCTTCTGGGGATTCAGCCCTATCACTGCCGTGAGGCTGCCTTCGGTCTGAATCTTTCGCCTGCGGCGATGAAGCTGTTTCATCCCATGCTCAGGAACCTTTACAAGCTGTTTGTGGATTACGACTGCTCGTTGCTGGAGATCAATCCGCTCGTCATCACCAAAAAGGAGACCGTCATTGCGCTGGACGCCAAGTTCAATTTTGATGACAGCGCGCTCTTCCGCCACAAGGATATCCTTGAATATCGGGATTTGGATGAGGAAGATCCCCTTGAGGTTGAGGCGTCCAAATACAATCTCAACTATATCAACCTGGATGGCAATGTGGGGAACATGGTCAACGGAGCGGGGCTCGCCATGGCCACCATGGACATCATCAAGCTTGCAGGCGCGGAGCCGGCGAATTTTCTGGACGTAGGGGGCGGAGCAAGTGCCGAGATGGTTGAGAACGGTTTCAAAATCATTCTCAGCGACAAAAATGTGAAGGGGGTTCTGATTAACATCTTCGGCGGAATCTTACGTTGTGATGTGCTGGCAGAAGGCGTGGTCGAGGCTGCGAAAAAGACGGGCATCAATGTTCCGGTTGTGGTACGAATGGAAGGTACCAATGTTGAAAGGGGCCGTCAGATTCTTTCCGATTCCGGTCTGAGTCTCATCACCGCGGTTGATTTGAAAGATGCAGCGCAGAAGGTTGCGGAAATCGTTAAATAAAGATTGAAGATTGAAGATTTGCAATCGTCAGTCTTCAATCTTCAATTCATAGAGGGGATTAGAAAGTGAGCATATTTGTCGATAAAGATACAAAGATTTTGGTTCAGGGAATCACAGGGAAAGAGGGCCAGTTTCACACGCGGCAGTGCCTTGAATATGGTACGAAAGTGGTTGCAGGCGTCACCCCGGGCAAGGGCGGCCAGAAGATGGACGATGTCCCTGTGTTCAACAGCGTGAAAGATGCGGTGAAAGAGACCGGTGCGAATTGCAGCATGATATTTGTGCCGCCTCCCTTTGCCGCGGATGCCATCATGGAGTCCGCGGACGGCGGTGTTGATCTGATTGTCGCCATCACCGAGGGGATTCCGGTGCTGGACATGATGCGGGTCAAAAATTATATTGAAGGCAAATCCTGTCGTCTTATCGGGCCGAACTGTCCGGGAATCATCACGCCCGGCGAATGCAAGGTCGGTATTATGCCCGGACCGACACATAAACCGGGAGGCCCCATCGGCGTGGTCTCCCGCTCCGGGACCCTGACGTACGAAGTGGTGCATCAGTTGACCATGCAGGATATCGGACAGACCACCTGCATCGGAATCGGCGGCGACCCGGTCAATGGGACCAATTTCATTGACTGCCTGGATGCTTTTGAGAAAGATGCGGAGACCAAAGGGATTGTCATGGTCGGTGAGATTGGCGGGAGTGCGGAGGAAGAGGCCGCCGAATTCATCAAAAATAAGATGACGAAACCGGTGGTCGGATTTATCGCGGGCCTGACCGCTCCTCCGGGCCGGCGCATGGGTCATGCCGGCGCCATTATCAGCGGCAGCAGCGGCACGGGACAGAGCAAGGTCGCGGCAATGAAGGAATGCGGCGTTCATGTCTGCGAAAATCTTGGCGAGCTTGGGGAGTTGTGTGCGAAAGTGCTTGTGTAATATTCAGATTTTAAGTCATTAAGAAACCAGGTTTTTTTGAAAAAAACTTGGTTTCTTAAAAAAACTGATAGAACTATCTGATCCCTCCATTCATATTCTTTTTTCCATCAACTCTTTTAGAGATTATTCCTTCACACTGAAAACGCGTATGTAAGGCCGGGTTCATCATCATCTTCCGTGGAAATTGCTGTATGGAAAGCCTGCTGAAAGGAACATCAAATGCACATCAGAATAAGAAATTTCGGGCCGATCAAGGATTTCAGCTTTGATCTGACAAAGGACTTTGTCGTCATTTTCGGGAAAAACAATATCGGGAAATCTTATGCTATTTCTGTGGTGTATCTGATTCTGAAAAGTGTTCTGAGAATCGAAAAAGACCGTCTTGCTTATGTTTCGATGATCTCTGATCAGATTAATGCGCTGAGTGAAAGGATAAGAGAAGAACTTTCCCAAGAGAAGGAAATGGATATAAAAAAAGAAATCGAAGAGATTGTGAAAGATGTGGGTCAGAGCGGGTTTATAAGCGACTTCCGAGAATCTCTGTGCGCGACTTTTGAGGAATCTGACAGCGTAATAAGCAGGTTTGCCAAACAGAGAACAGATATTCGCTTATGCACGAATGATGTTGAAATAACAGCGGAGATCAGTAAAAAGGGGGTTAATATCTCGGAAGTCGTCATACGAACCGACAGTATGATCGCAACCCGAGGAAAAACTGAAAATCATGCAACTGAAAATAACAGACTTTTTCTCCGCACACGCGGAGATGAGAGAATTGCATTGACTAAGTTTGTCGAAAATATTCTTTCCACACTTTACAATCAGGCGATTCTCCGAATATATTATCTGCCCGCATCACGATCGGGATTGTATCAGGCATTAAACGCATTCTCGCCAATTTTTGCCGAACTGTCAAGAAACAGAGGATTCCTGAAAGGAACCGTCGGGATACCGAGTATTCCCGAACCTGTCAGTGACTACTTTTTAGAATTGTCCGGCATAAGGATAAGAGAGAACGGGAATCAGGATATTCTGGAAATCGTCGGGGAGATGGAGAAAGAGATTCTGAAAGGAGAAGTTCTGTTCGATCCCGAAACCAAAAAGATCCTTTACAAACCCTTCGGGACGGATATGGTTTTGGACACGGCTCTGGCATCATCAATGGTGTCGGAACTTTCCCCGGTTGTCGCCTCTCTGAAATATATCATTGCTTTCACAGAGGCAAAACCGCTTCTGTTCATTGAGGAGCCCGAGGCGCATCTCCATCCCGAAACACAGATCCGTCTGACTGAGATGTTTTCAAAACTGGTGAGGGCGGGTGTCAGAATTGTGATGACGTCCCACAGCGACTATATGTTCAACAAAATGAACAACCTGATACTGGAGAGAAAAGTTGACATCGCCTCCACGAGGGTAGTCATTTTCAATGAGACAGACGAGGGCAGCATCGCAAAGGATATTCCGGTGGAGGAACTCGGAATTGATGATGAGAATTTTCTTGATTCCGTGGAAATGCTCCTTAACGAAAAGGCCGAACTGATAGAGAAACTGAACAGGAACGGATGATGTTTGATGTTATCAGAGAAGATGATGATCTGTGGGGATTGGAAAGGGGAGAATGTGAGGAGAATGACATAGGGGTGAAATTTGATAAAAACCTGACAGACAACAGATATCTGATACTGAAGATTGATGCCTATTACAGCAGTTCCCGGACACACAATCCGCCTCCGTCCGTGGATTGCCTGATTATTGTCAGATGTGATATCAGAGATCATTATGATTTTTATCTGACAGAACTGAGAGATGTCAAATCCCCGAAAGGCATAAGGACCAGAGAAATTGAAAACAAGTTTGCCACAGCCATTGAGCGGTTTTTAAAAAAAGATTTTGCGGATATTTTTTTAGGTGAAAATTATTATCTCAATAATTCCAGACTCTGTCTTGTCACAGATGCCTATGTCTTGCAAAGCTTTCAGAAGAGCAGTATGAGAGAAAAATGTCGGTTCTGGAGAAAAAGCGTGCATTATTTCAGAAGGTCTTCAGGTTTAAAAATAAGGCGGCTACAATCGAGATGGAATTGCCGAATATGATAATAGAGGTCTGCTGAATTGTAGGACACACTCGGGAAACATCATCTCAGAGTAATCTTCGGAGCAGATTTGCAAAGCAAGCTTTGCACTCCGGATCGGATCGGGAGGTATAAGATATGGGATTTCATTTAAAAATCACGAATTACAGAGGAATCCGGTCAGTTGATTTTAATCCTGACGGGGTCTGTCTGCTTGTGGGGCCTAACGGATCCGGGAAAAGCACGCTGCTGTCCGTTGTCGAGCTTCTGCGAAACACCTTTGACCGGGGTTTTGACATGGCAGTAAATATGGCTGGCGGTCCCTGGATCACCCACTTTGATTTGCCAAATGAACCTGCAATATTTGAAATTGAAACGCCCGATCTTCAATGGGAATTGAAAATTTCAAATTCAATGGGTATGGAGAAAGTAACTCAGGGAGACTTCGCTTCTCCTCCCGGCAATTCCCGATTAAAAAGTCTTTATGACAATCCTCATCCTCATAATATTGACTCTCAGAAGCTTGAAAACTTCATTCGGATAGTGAGACAATATCGGAACTATCACAATTATGATTTGTGGCGACTCCGAAAATCAGGCTCCCAGGCCGACTCCCGGGCCGAACTTCAGAGTCTCGGACAAAACGCCTTTTCCGTTCTGAGGAACTGGCACAGTTCCAGACCGCTGCGTGAGCGTTATGAATTTGTGACAGAGACTCTCCGGGAGGCTTTTCCCTCCTTTTTTGATGATCTTGATTTTGAGAGCGCGGGACAAACCGTGACCATCCGAATCTATCCGCCCCGGTCTGATACGCCCGTACCGATATACTTCGCATCAAACGGTTTCCTCTCGGCCATGCTGAGCCTGATGGCGGTCTGTTCCGCTCCGGATGGCGGCATTGTCGGAATTGACGAACCGGAGAACGGCCTTCATCCGTATGCAGTAAAAATGCTTATCAACGCTTTTCGCGAACGTGCCGATGAGCGAGAACTGACGGTTCTGCTTGCCACCCACTCACGTTTTATGTTAAACAGATTTAAGAAAGAACCCCATCGGGTGTATGTGATGGATCAGAATGAGAAAGAGCAACTGGTTCGCCTCGATAATATCCGGGACCCGGAATGGCTTAAATGTTTTTCACTGGGAGACCTGTACGGAAATGATTTTGCGATACAGGAGGAATATTCAGAGATTGGCGGTGCGGAATGAATACTGTTCAACTTATTGTTACAGGTGGATTGGAACTCAGTGTTAAAAAATCCCCAATATGTAATGTCCCTCAGATCACTTTTTGAGGATATCTCGGACAGATTCGGCCTGAAGAATTCCTATCCTGGTGAATGTTCGCCAATTACCAAATTCGACAACGGTTCTGTTCTGAGAAACATATGAGAATATCCAGATGCATTGTCAAAGTAGCAACTTTGGCACTCCAGATATTATATAGACGAAAGGTAGGAGAACGCTTTTATGAATACCGGTTCTGAAAAAGTCATGGCACTGACCGATGCAATACGTCGATATGTAACAGATGGCTGCCATATTTCCATTGGCGGATTTACTGTGAACAGAAACCCCATGGCCGCGGTATATGAGGTCATCCGTCAGAGAAAAAAAGGTCTCCACCTGTATGCGCATTCCAACGGCCAGGGCGTTGACGAACTGGTCGGCGCGGGATGCGTCGCAAAGTTGGAAATCGCTTATGCCGGCAACGGCAGATTTGCGCCGACCTGTGTCCGTTTTAAAAAGGCTGTTCAGGAGGGGCGTCTCATGGTCGAAGATTATTCCAATTATCAGATGACCCTGCGATTCCTTGCCGGCTCGATGGGAATCCCTTTTTTACCCACCCGTTCTTCTCTCGGAACGGATATCATCAGTCAGTGGGGATTTTCTGAGGAGCTGAGACAGGATGATCCGAAACTCCCGAATGAGAAGCTAATTGTCTCGGATAATCCCTTCGGCTCATGGGGGAATACACCCAAAGTGGTGCTGGTTCCAGCGATCAATCCCGACGTTACCATTATTCATGTCCAGCAATGCGACCGGCATGGAACTGCGAGAATGGAGGGGCTGACCTTTGCCGATGTGGAGCAGGCCAAATCGGCAAAGCATCTGATTGTTACTTGTGAAGTTCTGTCTGAACCCAGTGAACTCAGGATCGATCCGGATCAGAACCATATCCCCTTTTTCTGCACGGATGCGGTGGTGCATATCCCTTTTGGCGCATATCCGACCGCGTGTTACCGATGCTACGATTATGATCCGGCCTATCTCAGCGACTACCGGAAATTCGCATCAGACGACCCGCTTTTCGAGACATATCTTGATAAATTTGTCCGCAGCGTAAAAGATCACCAGGGCCTTCTCGATCTGATCGGAAAAGAACGAATCGAAACCATCAAAGCGGATCCACGAACCGGGTATGCAGCGAATTTGGATAGGAGGTAGGTTGACGGTTGACGGTTGACGGTTGACAGTTGACAGTTGACGGTTGACGGTTGACGGTTGACGGTTGACGGTTGACGGTTGACAGTTGACAGTTGACGGTTGACAGTTGACAGTTGACGGTTGACAGTTGACAGTTGACGGTTGACAGTTGACGGTTGACAGTTGACAGTTGACGGTTGACAGTTGACGGTTGACGGTTGACAGTTGACGGTTGACGGTTGACGGTTGACAGTTGACGGTTGACAGTTGACAGTTGACAGTTGACAGTTGACAGTTGACAGTTATCAGTTGACCGTAAACTGTAAACCGTAAACTGTAAACTGTAAACCGTAAACCGTAAACCGTAAACTGTAAACCGTAAACCGTAAACCGTAAACTGTCAACCGTAAACTGTCAACCGTAAACCGTAAACCGTAAACCGCAAACCGTAAACCGCCAACCATGAACCGATTCAGAAAACAGCTTTCAGAAAAAGACCGCAGAAAACGGAAGCGGGAAATCATTATTATTTTTGCTGTTATCGCCGTTATCGCGTTTCTGACGTTTGTTCAGACCCGAATCATATATTTCGGGGCTGATTTCCCCATTTCCAACACCATATTGATGTTCATTCTGATCAACATCAATCTGCTGCTGCTCATCCTGCTGATATTTCTTGTTTTCAGAAATCTGGCAAAGCTTCTTTATGACAGAAAGCGCAAGGTCATGGGGGCAAAACTCCGGACAAGGCTTGTGCTCGCGTTTATATCGATTACGCTTATGCCGACCATCGTACTTTTTTTCTTTTCCATCAACTTTATCACAAGCAGCATTGAATTCTGGTTTAATGTCCCTGTGGAACAGGCCCTTGAAAATTCACTGGATGTGGGGAGACGCCTGTATGAATATGTGGAGGATCACAATCGGTTTTTTTTGGAAAAGATCGCCTATCAGATTAGCGCCAGGAAACTTTTGGAATCCAAAAAAAGGAAAAAACTTTCCCATTATATAAAGGTTGTCCAGCGGGCGTTCAATCTCCATGCTGTCGAAGTGTATTCCCCGAATGCGGAACGCGTCACGTTTGCGCTCGGCCCGGAACTGAAAGATGATCTGCTTGAGGTTATGTCCTCTGATAATTTTCACAAGGATTTTAATCTGAAAAACGTCCGTTCGGTCTCTGACAATACGCCGGCAGGGGAACTGACAAGGACCGTCGGAACCATTCCCTTCGGGGTGAATTATACGGAGGCCAAAGGATTTGTTATTCTGTCTGTCCTGATTCCTCCGGATCTTTCTGAAAACATGACAGCTATTTCAAGGGGGTTTGAAGAATATCAGCAGATACAACTGCTGAAAAAGCCGATTCAGATCACCTATTATATCACCATGTCAATTGTGGCGCTTCTGGTCTTGTTCTGCGCGATATGGTTCGGCTTTTACCTGGCAAAATCGATCAGCATACCGATCATGCAATTGGCCGAAGGGACCCGGCGGGTGGCCGAAGGGGACCTGAGTTTCAGCATCGCTCCCGCGGCAGATGATGAAATCGGAAGCCTTGTGAACTTGTTCAACAAGATGACCCGGGACCTCCGGAACAGCAGGGAACAACTGGAGCTTTCAGCCCGGATGCTCCGCGAGCAGAATGTTGAGATTGAAGAAAGACGGCAGTACATGGAGATTGTTCTGAGAAATGTCTCAACTGGGGTCATCACCTTGGACGCGAACGGGCATATTACGACAACAAACAAGTCGGCTGAAAAGATGCTGAATATCAGATACGAGGAGATTCTGGGACAAAGTTACAAGATGCTGCTGAGAGGGGCGCATCTGAACCTGGCAAGGGAAATCATGGAAGACCTTGCCCGGGAAAATGCGGTGGAATTTCCTTTACGACTGACCATTGACGGAAGCCCCCGACGTTTCATTGTGAGTGTGAATTTGCTGAAAGATGATACCGGCCGGAGTGTGGGGGCTGTCATGGCATTTGATGACCTGACAGAGTTGGAGAAAGCCCAGCGAATGGCTGCATGGCGTGAGGTCGCCCGCAGGATTGCCCATGAAGTGAAAAATCCCCTGACCCCCATAAAGCTTTCAGCCCAGCGTTTGCAGCGAAAATATTCCGGGCAGTTGGCTGAACCGGTCTTTGACGAGTGTACCCGCATGATCATTGATCATGTGGATCTGATCCGAAATTTGGTCAACGAATTTTCAGCCTTTGCCAAATTTCCCACAGCAAACCCGGCCCCCTGTGATCTCCCATCCATTATTGAGGAAACCGTGGCGCTTTTCAGGGAAGGGCATGAAAATATCCGTTTTGAAATCAGAATGCCGGAGAATCTGCCGCGTCTGAACCTTGACCGCCGGCAAATCAAGCAGGCAATGATTAATCTTGTCACCAACGCCATTGCCGCCATGAAAGCCCAAGGCAGAATTACAATAACCCTGACCCGCGATCCGGCTTCAAAAACAGTTCGGATCGAAGTGGCCGATGACGGCCCCGGGATTTCCGATGAAAACAAGACGCATCTTTTTGAACCCTATT
The DNA here is from genome assembly GCA_030378035.1 of Desulfobacterales bacterium HSG2. GTDB lineage: Bacteria > Desulfobacterota > Desulfobacteria > Desulfobacterales > 4be13 > JAUCGI01. The sequence goes on along the minus strand of JAUCGI010000008.1, from coordinate 352 downwards.
TTTCCACAAAAAAGGCAGGCATGGGCTTAGGACTGACCATTGTCAGTTCAATCATTGCCGATCATCACGGCAAGATCAATGTGCAGGACAACCAGCCCCGGGGTGCCAAATTTATTATAAGTTTGATGAGTTTTTGAGTTTTTGAGTTTGATGAGTTTTTGAGTTTGATGAGTTTGATGAGTTTGATGAGTTTGATGAGTTTTTGAGTTTTTGAGTTTGATGAGTTTGATGAGTTTGATGAGTTTGATGAGTTTGATGAGTTTGATGAGTTTTTGAGTTTGATGAGTTTGATGAGTTTGATGAGTTTTTGAGTTTTTTAGTTTTGATGAGCTTATTAGTTCGAACTCACAAA
>JAUCGI010000060.1 GCA_030378035.1 Desulfobacterales bacterium HSG2 | reverse complement strand
ACTGCAAGAGGACTTGCTTTCGGGTGTTCGCTCGCCTTTGAAACAAAATCTCCCTGCCAGGTGCGAAACTCCACCAGATTGGCGACATAGCCCCGGAGCAGAGCTCCTGCAAGTGTAGATCGGTCCCGGTGCACAGGCTTTCCCTGCAATTTCGGGTCCGTATCCAGCCGTTGTATCGCGGCTTGAAACAGGGTATCCAAATCCAGGGCGCGGGGCCAGCTCTCCGCAAGGGCCATAAATCCCGCTTTGGTCAGGGGCCGGTTTGTACTTATCGAGTGCCCTTCGGGGGTTTGAAAAGAACACATTATGCCGGGAGAAAGGTCCACCTGCCCAGTTTCAGATTTCTCCGTGTCAAGCTTGGCAGGTGAAACGATCAGTAGGCCGTTCACATCCGTCGGACCCAGGTTCCGTTTCAGGGAGGATAAATGAAAGTTTCATCGGAAAAGGAAAAAGCGGTGGAAGCCGCTATGAGTCAGATAGAACGCCAGTTCGGCAAGGGTTCTATCATGAAATTGGGGAGCAAACCGATTGTCGATGTTCCTGTCATACCGACAGGATCCCTTGCATTGGACAGAGCGCTGGGCATCGGCGGAATCCCGAGAGGCAGGGTGACAGAGATATTCGGACCGGAAGCGTCCGGTAAAACCACCCTGGCCTTACATGCTGTTGCCCAGGCCCAGATGCAGGGAGGGATCGCGGCCTTTATTGACGCGGAGCACGCGCTCGACACGGTGTATGCCAGAAAAATGGGGGTCAATTGCGACGAACTTCTGGTTTCCCAGCCGGATACAGGGGAGCAGGCTCTCGAAATATCAGAAATGCTGGTAAGAAGCGGCGCGGTAGATATCATGGTGATCGATTCGGTTGCGGCGCTGGTTCCCAGAGCGGAAATTGAGGGAGAGATGGGCGACTCCCACATGGGACTTCAGGCCAGACTCATGTCCCAGGCATTGAGAAAGCTGGCCGGCACCATCGGCAAGACCATGACTGCCGTGATTTTCATCAATCAGATCCGCATGAAAATCGGCATCGTCTTCGGCTCCCCTGAAACCACGACCGGCGGGAATGCCCTGAAGTTCTATTCTTCTGTCAGGCTTGATATCCGGGGGAAAGGCGCGATCAAAGACGGGCAGGAGATCGTGGGAAACCGGACAAAGGTCCGGGTGGTGAAGAACAAAATGGCCCCGCCGTTCAGAGAGGCCGAATTTGATCTCGTCTATGGCGAGGGGATATCCAAAGCCGGAGACCTTCTGGATATGGGGGCTGAGGTCGGTGTCATTGACAAAAGCGGCTCCTGGTATTCTTTCAACAGAGAACGAATCGGTCAGGGACGCGAAAACGCCAAGAAATACTTCCAGGAAAATCCCGCGACTTATGATGCCGTACTTCTCAAGGTCAGAGAAGTATTAGGGATTTCCAAAGAGAGCCCAAAGGCGGAAATTCCCAAACCGCAGGAAAAAGCGAATAAGAATAAGGATAAGGACAAGGATAAGGATAAGGACAAGGATAAGGATTTATCAAAGGATAATTCATCAGCGGATGAAGCTGAATAAAAACGGGTTCGGTGTCCGGTGTTTGGCAACAACTGACGCCCGGCACCTGAACACCCATAGCGGAGTAACCGATGACGGGGAACGAGATACGCAAAAATTTCCTTGAATATTTTAAAAAACATCACCATCAGATTGTCAGGAGTTCGTCTCTTGTACCTCAGGATGATCCGACGCTGTTGTTTACCAATGCAGGGATGGTGCAGTTTAAACGCACCTTTATAGGCGAAGAAAAGAGAGGTTATGTCAGGGCGGCCACATCCCAGAAATGCGTGAGAGCCGGAGGGAAGCATAACGACCTGGAAAATGTCGGCTATACGGCCAGGCACCATACATTTTTTGAGATGCTGGGCAACTTTTCCTTTGGGGATTATTTCAAAGAGAGGGCGATTGATTTCGGCTGGGATCTGCTCACGAACGGATACGGTCTGCCGGCGGACAAACTGTGGATTTCGATCTATCTTGATGATGACGAGGCCCACGATATCTGGCACAGGAATATCGGCGTCCCCGCGGAGCGGATTGTCCGGTTCGGTGAGAAGGATAATTTCTGGGCCATGGGGGATACCGGTCCGTGCGGGCCCTGCTCTGAAATCCACCTTGACCGGGGAGAAGCTTTCGGATGCGGAAAGCCGGAATGCAAAATCGGATGCGAGTGCGACCGATATCTTGAGATATGGAATCTGGTGTTCATGCAGTTTAACCGGGACGCCTCGGGAAAGATGGCACCGCTTCCGAAGCCGAGTATTGACACCGGAATGGGTCTTGAGCGGGTGGCGTCCATTCTCCAGAACACGGCCACGAATTATGAGACGGATCTGATCCTTCCGATCATTCAGAAGGCTGAAGCGCTTTCTGAAAAGAAACTCGGGGAATCAGATGAATCGGATGTGGCGATGAAGGTGATTGCAGACCATAGCAGGGCTGCGGCGTTTCTCATCGGCGACGGCATTCTCCCCTCCAATGAGGGGAGGGGGTATGTGCTCCGCCGCATCATGCGGAGAGCCGTCCGATACGGCCGCAACATCGGCCTGACAAAGCCATTTCTCCATGAGACCGCGGGGGTTGTCTTTGATGTCATGAAACCGGCTTACCCGGAGCTTTCGGAAGCAGCGGCGTTTATCACCAATGTGATCAGAAACGAGGAGATCCGTTTTTCGGAGACTCTGGACACCGGTCTCAGACTCTTAAACGACACCCTTTCGGATATGAATGAAAAAGGCCGGACCGAGGTGCCGGGTTCTATGATCTTCAAGCTCTACGATACTTACGGATTCCCGGTTGATATTGTGCGGGACGTGGTCAGAGACAAAAACATTCGTTTGGATATGGAGGGGTTTGATGAGAACATGGCGGAACAGCGGGAGAAATCCAGGTCCGCCACAACCTTTTCCGAGATCAGCGAGGCATATCGGAATCTTTCGGCCAAAGGGGTCAGGCCCGAGTTTGTCGGTTATTATCAGCTCTCGTGTGACGCAAAGATTCTGCTTCTGGTGGAGAACGGCGAAGAAGCTGAGGAGGCCTCATCCGGCAGTGAGATTGAACTCGTGGCAGAGAGGACGCCTTTTTACGGTGAGTCCGGCGGACAGGCCGGAGATAGGGGAAAGATTACCGCCGAAAATTTTGAGATGTCGGTTTCTGATACGATTAAGGACCCGACCGGGCTGATTATCCATAAGGGGAAGATCGTCTCAGGGCGTGTGAAAAAGGGGGAGACCGCAACTCTGACTGTTGACAGCGCCACCCGCGATGCAACCGCCCGCAACCACACCGCGACGCATATTCTCCATTATGCGCTGCGGGAGGTGCTGGGGGATCATGTCAAGCAGGCCGGCTCACTCGTGGCCGCGGACAGACTCCGTTTCGATTTTACGCATTTCTCCCAGGTTGAAATCGATACCCTGCACAGGATTGAGGCGATTGTCAATCAGCGGATATCTGAAAACGCGCCGGTTCAGAAAGAGGAGATGGACGCGGAGGATGCGTTCAAATCCGGGGCGACCGCTCTTTTTGAGGAGAAATACGGAGACCGGGTCAGGGTGATCTCTCTTTCTGCCCCCCGATCAGGGACATGTTTCAGCAAAGAGCTTTGCGGCGGAACCCATACCCGGCATACCGGCGATATCGGCTTCTTCAAGATCATCGGAGAGTCGAGCGTGGCATCAGGTGTGAGAAGAATTGAAGCGTTAACCGGCGCGGCCGCTCTGGCGCACATCCAGAAAATATCAAAGATCGTTCAGGATGCGGCCGGCCTGCTCAGAGAAAAGCCCGAAGGCCTCGCGGAAAGGATTGAAAAGACCCTTGCCAGCCAGAAATCCCTTGAAAAAGAGGTGGAGAGGCTCAAGGCAAAAATGGCGTCTGTGTCCGCGGAGAGTGCGGAAGAGGAGTTTAAAACCATAAAGGGCGTCAAAGTCCTTGCGAAAAAGGTCTCGGTGGATACGCCTGCCGCGCTCAGGGAACTGGCCGACAAATTCCGGGATAAGATGAAGTCGGGGATTGTTGTTCTCGGAAGCGCCGCGGGAGAAAAAGCGCTTCTTATCACAGTGGTGACAAAGGATCTGACTGGCAGATTTCACGCGGGGAAAATTGTCAAACAGGTGGCCGCAGTGGTCGGCGGCGGCGGCGGCGGAAGACCGGATATGGCCCAGGCCGGCGGAACAAAGCCGGAGAAATTGGATGAGGCCATGGCCAAAGTCTATGAGGTGGTGGAGAAGGCTTAACTAACGATTACAATGATTCGTAAATTCGTCCCGGATTGCCAAATTCGACGGCTTGGATTTGGCAATCCGAGCCCCTTCCGGCAGGTCCCATAATAGCATGCTGCCTCGCCCAGTTCGATTTTGGCGGAAGGATGAAAAGAGTGTTTCATTCCGACAGCGCCTCCCGGATTTCTCTGAAAACATCTTCTCCCGGAATCGGTTTCACATTGCCGGCTCTCAGTTCCTCAACTCTTTTTTCAGCCTCTTCCGCCATAATTCGTCAATCTCCCTCTCAGACGGATCGCCGTGCTTGAAGGCCCTGCCATCTTGCCCGGTGTTGGTCTGAACGGATTCAGTAATGATGGGCAGGTTAAAGTCCGGAGTACAAAATTTATTTTGTGCATAAAGATCGTTCACGGTTGGATTCCCGAATCGTTTATTGTCAAATAAATTGTTAATATCAATGGCTTTGATCCTTGATCCTTGTCAAGCATTTTTTTAATGGATACCTCAGTTTCCCAAAAAGGTTCCCCTTTTTTGGTTGCCGTCATTCTCCAGGGTTGCCCTTGCCCTATAGGTAAATGAAGGTTTGGGTTAAAACTTAACCCTTAAAACTTAAAACTTAACCCTTAAAACTTAAAACTTAAAACTTAACCCTTAAGAATAATGTTCAGAATTTCGGATTTGTGGAAGATCAGGCACCTCCGGAATGATTTTTTTCTTGACAAAAGATAATTTTCCATCATACATACACATCGTAAGCTTTAACCTTTAAATCATTTTTTAAGGAAGTGACCCAATGGCTACTGAAGAATTAATAAGAATTGGGGAAAGTCTTTGCAATTCGCACATTGACGATTGGAAAAAAGAGGGAAAAAAGGTGATCGGCCATACCTTCTGCCGATCCGGCTCAGGGCCACCGGCTCTGTCGAAACCAGCCGGGCCGATGTCCATATGCCCAAGTTCCACAGCCTTTTCTGCTGGATCAGGGGCTATCCAAATCTTATGATTTCCTTGACGGAGTTATATTCATTACTTCCTGCGATCAGTTGAAACGCATGTATGATGTTCTGGAACAAACTCCTGTCTTTCCCGTATCAGACCATTATGGTAAACGACAAAGAAGACTTTGAATGGTATCTGGACTGAGCAGAGCATTCCCCATCTTATAACTAACTGGCCGAAGGTACATCGGTAAAATGGAAAAAATCGTTATAAATCTAAGGAACTTCCTATACCTGATCCTATAGGTTCGCTTACAGACAAGTCAAGAACTTTCTCTGATTATAACGGATTTAGGGGATCCCTTGAACTTATACTTGAACCTGAACCCAAACTTACACCTGAACCGTTCAAGTTCACGTTCACGTTCATGTTTAAGTTCACGTTCACGTTTAAGTTCACGTTCACGTTCACGTTCACGTTCAAGTTCACGTTCACGGGCATGTTCAAGGGATCCCCTAAATCCATTATAATCAGAACTTTCTCATAAAGAAAAATCTGAAGAATAAGGCTGGTGAAACATATGAAGCTATATGAAGCTATAAAAGAACGGTTTAAGGATGCTATTGCTGACAATACAAATCAAATTTGTGCTGAGGCAGATGCGTATGATGAAAAAATTCAGAAACAATTCAAAGAACGATATGACCTTATGAACTATGGGTATTGGTGCGGCAGAAAAAATGCTCCCGCCAAACAGCCGGTTAATATGGAACCGTATATCCCGGAGGATGAATCCGAGTGGGAGGATTGGATAAAAAAGAAGTGTCTTCCGCCTCCGATTGATGATCTGGACCATGTATGTATGCTCCACGATTTGAGATTGGGACGAGCACGGCAGACAGACTCTGATTTAAACGCAAACAGCAGACATCATCTTGTTAATAAAGCACATCAGCAGCTTTTGGAGGACTTTGGGCAGGCAGGGAAGAATAAAAAATTATCAGGGAAAGCTCGGTTCTATGCATGTAGAGGGATAGTCGCATTTAAGTTTATGGTATGGAAAACCAGTTGCAGAGATGAATAAGTGTAAACTTAAGGATTCCCAATCTTAATCCTGCTCTTGCTCTTGCTCTTGCTCCTGCTCTTGCTCTTGCTCTTGCTTTTTATCTTGCTCTTGCTCTTTATCAAACGGACACGACAGGATTAAGATAAAGAGCAAGATGAAGAGCAAGATGAAGAGCAAGATGAAGAGCAAGATGAAGAGCAAGATAAAGAGCAAGTCCTAAGTTTACACTTATGGAAAGCGATGAATAAGTATTTCCGAGAAGTTACACGGGATATTCATCATGGACACAGCTTTAGCCAGACCGCCCTTTGAAACACCGTTCTCCCCGGGTTTATCCATCCGAACCGGACAAATTGTGAACGACTGAAATTATCAAACAGAGGTTTTGAAACATGAAATCGATTATTGAAACCTGTCTTCCCCGAAATGATATTATCGCCGGGACATTTAACCCTGAGATTTTCACTGCGAATCTGAGTCAGGTCATCAGTCATTATAATGGCAAATCGGCCATGGCTCATTTAATATATACCGACGCCGGCCAGTTCTTCCGGGACGCGACCTATCCGACCGAAGGACTGAAACGGATCCTGTCAGACGTGTTCGGCCGTCTTTCAGGGGACAATTCATTTCCCGCAATTCACAGACTTGAAACCGCGTTCGGAGGCGGCAAAACGCACACGCTGATCGCGCTCGCCCATCTCGGATTCAGGGGAAAGGAGCTTGCCGAGGATGTGAGCCTCATACTTCAGCCTCAGTTTCTGCCCGAACCCGGAGAAGTCAGTGTCATCGGTGTGGCAGGTGATGAGCTGCCTGTGCACAAACCCCGCGGGGCCACCCTTCTTCCCTATACGCTGTGGGGAGAAATCGCCTTTCAGGTCGGAGGTGCCGATCTGTATCATCAGGTGAACGCGGATGCGGATTCTTACGCCGCGCCAGGTAAAAATTATTTTGACGCGGTTTTCGGCGGAAAAAAGGCGATCATCATGCTGGACGAGCTGGCTCAGTACGCGGCAAGACTCCAGGCGGCCCGTCCGGACGGAGGCGACCAGATCGCGGCCTTTCTCATGGCATTGCACGGCTTTGCAAGGCAGCATGCCGGCATTGCAGTGGTTCTCACGCTGGCCGGCAGCGCGGACGCGTTTGCCAGAGAAACCGAAAAACTGGCTGATCTGCTTTCAAAAGTGAAAGGTGAAACCGTTGACACCCAGCAGGCCGCGGAGCTGGCACAAAAAGCGGAAAAGGGCGTCATCAGCGTTGCCTCCAGGGACGCGACAACGGTGGTTCCGGTGCATGGCGCGGAAATCTCCAGCGTGCTTTCCAAAAGACTTTTCATCTCAACGGACCGCCAAGACGCGGAAGAGACCGCGGACGCCTACATGACCATGTACGGAATCCACGCGCCCTCTCTGCCCGCGCGGGCGTCCCGGGAAGATTATCGGGAGATCATGCTCGCGGATTATCCGTTTCATCCGACATTTATCCGTTTTCTCAATGAAAAAATGGCGAGCATTGAAACCTTTCAGGGGACCCGGGGCGTTCTGAGGGTTCTGGCGCTGACTGTCCGCAATTTGTGGAGAAAAAAGGATATCCCTCTGCCCATGATCCATACCTCTCACCTGGATTTGTCAGACCCGAGAATGCTCAATGAGATATTGGGCAGAACCGGCGGGGGCGATCTGCTTCCGGTGCTGAACACCGACGTGGGCGGCCCGGACACGTCGAGCCTTGTATCCGGCCGGAGTTATGCCCAGTTGGCGGATCAGAGAAATCCGCATCCTGAAAAATATCCGCTTTACGAATATACATGGAAAACGGTATTTCTGCACAGCCTTGTGGGACGCTCGGACGCGCTCGGGTCAAATCTTTTCGGGATTACCGGACAGGACGCGCTGCTCAGTGCCTCGTTTCCCGGACTGACACCGCCTCAGATTGACGCCGCGCTGAAAGAGATTGAGAACAGCGCCCAGTATCTCCGGTTCCACCAGGGTCGATATTACGCGAGCCTCGAGCCTTCGGTAAACCGGGCCCTGACCACCATTCGCGGGGGGCTTTCCAAAGAGCAGATTGACGAACTCCTGGCCGCAACTGCCCGGAAAGTGGTGAGACGGGAGGAGGGAACATTCCAGGTGGTTCACGATGTCTCCGAACCGGAGCATATTCCGGATAAAATCAGAAAACCGGTCCTTGCGCTGATCGCGCTCGATACGGATCAGATTGCTCCGGAAGCCTTTTTCACAACAGCAGGCCCGAACCGGCCGAGACTGTGCCAGAACATGGTCCTTCTGCTTGTTCCCAGGACAGTGCGCACCGAACCGTGGAACGCCGAAAGAGATATGCAGGCCAGGGAGATGCTGAACCGGATGGAGGGGCTGGCGCGCACGGTCCTCGCGATGCGGAGACTCAGAAAGCAGCCGGAAAATTACGGAATCAGTCTGGCCAAACTGCTTGAGAACGAATTTGACAACCGGCTGAAAGAGCGTGAAATGGCACTGATAACCACAGTGACCCAGTGTTACGACGGCATCTGTTTTCCCTCGGCTTCCGCTCACGCGGTTCGCAGGGAAATCACCACCGGCGGCGGTGAGGGGGGCGCTCCGGTTATCGAGGAGATCCGCCGGCTCCTGAAGAATGAGGGCGAACTCGTCACCGCGGACATGGCCTTCACCCGGGAGACCGCGTATGCCCTGACAAAATGCTTTTTTGAGACCTCCGAAACCCCGACACTGGCTGCCATACGGGAGAATTTTGCGTGCAAGCGGCGCTGGCCGATTCTGGAGAGTCCCTCGTTATTCGATCAGATCATCCGGGGCGGAACGGCTCAGGGTGTCTGGTGTCTCTTCCGCATGGCAGACCAGAACGCCAAACCCGAAGCGTTTTTCAGCCGGGATACCGGGGATGTTCCGTTTGATCTTGATCTTTCCGCGGAGGGATGGTCCCTCATCATCTTGCAGGGTGCGAATCAGCGCGGTTGGGGCCCCCTCGGATTTGACAGAGAGAAAGTGAAAACGCTGATCTCCGAAACCGTGAAAAACTATGAGGCGGCAACTGCCGCGGATGTGATACTTCAGGTCAGAGAACATCTCGGCGAAGTCCCTGACAAAGCAGTCATGGACATTACAAAGGATCTGATTCACAGCGGGAAACTGGCCGCTTACAACGGGAAACCCGACCAGCAGGAAAAACCTTCCGATTTAATATATGGCCCGGGAACCATCGGCATTGTCGTTACAGCGGATCATGTCCTTGCCGCGCCCGCGGCAGTGGCAAAGCGGGGGTGGATAAAGAAAACGCCTGAGAGGTTCATACTCTCGGGCCGGGACGGTGCGAACCGGATCATCCCCCTGCTTGGCAGTATGGGGAGCCTATACGCCAGAGGAGCCAAATCCTCCATCCGAACCCTTGAGATGGTTGACCTGAAAATTCCGAATGGCGGCAGGCTCCATCTGACCTTGGAAAATGTTCCGCCTGAGGGGATGAAGAGACTCGATGAGTTTTTGGAGATTCTGGGGGAGCTTGCGGAGCAGGGGGAGCGCACCGAGGCTGATCTTGAAATTGAAGAGCCGGATGAGACATGCATTCTGATCCGGAAGCTCAGGAATGGTTCATAATTTTTCAGACCGGAGGTAAGAAAAGGAATCGTTATGTGTATGTTATATTGAATGTCCGGCGCATTGAGGCCGAACTGTCAGAATTGGGCATGAAAGGAATCATCATCTGTATGCTGTGTTAAACTGGGCTTCGGGAAACAAGAATTTGACAGACAAAAAAATCCTTGACAACGGATTTTATCCGTGTCAAACAAGGTTTTAGTCTGGCATGTGAAAGTGCCGTGGGTAGGAAAGCCGATGCCGAAAACAGATGAGCGGAGTGACATGATGAAATAAATTTTAACACACTTAAAAGTAAAATAACAGTTTTGCGTTAATGAACAATTTTTCTGATTTTTTATGTGAAAAAATGTTCGGCGCACAAAATAAGGAACCGAATACAATGAACACCATTGAGGCAGTCTATGAGGGCGGCGTATTCAGACCGCTGGTCCCTCCCGATCTTTTCGACGGGCAGCGTGTCCGAATTTCCGTGGAAATTCCGGAAGAGAATGATTCCGAGGACAGGTCGCTCTGGGATGCGGTGCGGGCAAATCAGGCATACAAGGCCCGGCATCCGGATGAGGAACCTGAGCGGTACGGGTCGGGAGCGGAGTTTCTGAAGGCCGTGGAGGATTTGTGATGCCTTATGAAATCGTCTTCACAAAGGCGGTCCGGAACCAGATACGGCGGTTGCCGGGACATGTCAAAGCCGTTGCCAAACAGAAAATTGCCATGCTGAGTGACAATCCCCGTCCCCCGAAAAGCAGGGAACTGAGCGGACATCCCGGCTATTACCGGATATGGATTGAAGGAAAATACCGGCTGGTATGGCATGTTTCAGATGATGAGAGAATGGTTGAAATTCACTATGCAGGTCCGAAAACTCCGGATTTGTATGCATATCTGGGATTGGGGCGATATGAGCAGATGCACTGACAATCTGAAAATTAAAAGCCTATGTCAAAAACAGATGAACGGAGTGACATGATGAAATAAATTTTAACACACCTGAAAGTAAAATGACAGTCCGCGTTAGGGATTTGAAAACATGAAAACAGACGCATTGTTCTACAAACTGTTCCGCCTGTCTCCCAAAAGCCTGTTCCGGCTGGTGGGGATGAGACTGGACGGAGCATACACTTTTGAGAGCATAACCCTGAAAACGACGGAGAAGCGTTTCGACGGTTTCATGAAGCGAACGGACGGCGAGGGGCCGAATGTCTTTGTCGAAATTCAGGGCTACAATGACAACACGATATACTGGCGGGGATTCCGCGAGGTGTGCGTGTGGTACGAGGAGAATGACAGTGACAGGCCGTTCGTGCTGGTCGTTCTCTTCATTGACGAGAAACACGATCCCGACAACCGAATGCTGACCCCGAGGCCGCCCAGCCGGCTGGTCTGCAAAAATCTTGCCGACTGCCTGAAAAAGATGGGAAAGAGGGCGGGGGCGCTGACCGTGCTGAAGCCGCTCGGACTTTCGGACATAAAAAAGAACCGGGAGAAACTGCCGGAGCTTGTCCCGCAGTGGGAGGAGGAGATACGCTCGCTGGAACTGTCAGACCATGAGACACGGGAACTGACGGAACTGCTGATATATGCCGTTGTGCAGCGGTTCCAAAAACTTACAGTAAAGGAGGTGGAGAAGATGATGCAACTGACCCCGATTGACCAGACCGTTGTCGGGCAGGAGCTTATTCAGATGGGAGAGGAAAGAGGAATGGAGAAAGGCGAACTGATCGGCAATATCCAGATGGCGCAACGCTTTCTGAAACGCCGTCTCACTCCGAAAAAGAAGCTTCTTCAGAAAAGCACTGACGAACTGAGGGCGATGCTCAGAAAACTGGAATCCGCACTGAGCGTCTGAACTTCTCACAGTGCGCTTCAGCGTATTTTTGCTATTAGCCGGGGGATTTGATCCCCCGGCGGGCTTGTCCCGCAGTGGGAGTCGGCTGGTGGGAATGAAACTGGACGGAGCATACACTTTTGAGAGCATAACCCTGAAAACGACGGAGAAGCGTTTCGACGGTTTCATGAAGCGAACGGACGGCGAGGGGCCGAATGTCTTTGTCGAAATTCAGGGCTACAATGACAACACGATATACTGGCGGGGATTCCGCGAGGTGTGCGTGTGGTACGAGGAGAATGACAGTGACAGGCCGTTCGTGCTGGTCGTTCTCTTCGTTGACGAGAAACACGATCCCGACAACCGCATGCTGACCCCGAGGCCGCCCAGCCGGCTGGTCTGCAAAAATCTTGCCGACTGCCTGAAAAAGCTGGGAAGGAGGGCGGGGGCGCTCACCGTGCTGAAGCCGCTCGGACTTTCGGACATAAAAAAGAACCGGGAAAAGCTGCCGGAACTTGTCCCGCAGTGGGATGCGGAAATATGCTCGCTGGAACTGTCAGAGCATGAGACAAAGGAACTGACGGAACTGCTGGCATATGCTATTTTGCAGCGTTTCCAAAAACTTACCTTAAAGGAGGTGGAGAAGATGATACAACTGACTCCGCTCGACCAGAATGTTGCCGTGCAGGAACTTATGCAAATTGCAATAGAGGAAGAGAAGAGGAAAACTGCCCGAAATCTGCTTTCAATGGGAAAACTCACTGCGAAAGAGATTTCCCGGGTGACAGGGTTGAGCATAAAGGAGGTGAGGACCCTTCTGAATTCGGGGAAAAAGCAGACCCGGAAAAAGACGAACTGACGGAACTGCTGATCTGTGCGATCCTCCGGCGATTCCCGAAACTTAACCTGATGGGAGGTGGAGAAGATGATACAACTGACCCCGATTGACCAGACCGTTGTCGGGCAGGAGCTTATTCAGATGGGAGAGGAAAGAGGAATGGAGAAAGGCGAACTGATCGGCAATATCCAGATGGCGCAACGCTTTCTGAGACGCCGTATCACCACGAAAAAGAAGCTTCTTCAGAAAAGCACTGACGAACTGAGGGCAATGCTCAGAAAACTGGAATCCGCACTGAGCGTCTGAACTTCTTACAGTGCGCTTCAGCGTACTTTAGCTTTCAGCCGGGGGATTGATCCCCGGCGGGCTTGTCCCGCAGTGGGTCTGTTAATTTGTGGGCAATGGTGCGGGACAATGTGACCGGGCTGATTTGGGAGGTGAGGAATTACGACCCCGACAACCGCATGCTGACACCCGGGCCGCCCAGCCGGCTGGTCCGCAAAAATTTTGCCGACTGCCTGAGGGGGCTGGGAAAAAAGGCGGGGGCGCTCACCGTGCTGAAGCCGCTCGGGCTTTCGGACATAAAAAAGAACCGGGAAAAACTGCCGGAGCTTGTCCCGCAGTGGGAGGAGGAGATACGCTCGCTGGATCTGTCGGACCATGAGACACGGGAACTGACGGAACTGCTGATATATGCCGTTGTGCAGCGGTTCCAAAAACTTACCTTAAAGGAGGTGGAGAAGATGATACAACTGACCCCGATTGACCAGACCGTTGTCGGGCAGGAGCTTATTCAGATGGGAATAGAAAAGGGCGAAAGGGAAATGCGGGAAAAAACTGCCCGGAATCTGCTCTCAATGGGAAAACTCACTGCGAAAGAAATTTCCCAGGTGACAGGACTGAAAGTAAAGGAAATACAGGCTCTTCTGAAAAAAGAGACCGGGACAAAGACGAACTGATTTATGCGTTTTCCGAAGCTTGCCCTGAGGGAGGTGGGAAAAATGATGCAACTGACCCCGCTCGACCAGACCGTTGCCGGGCAGGAGCTTATGCAGATGGCAAGAGAGGAGACCCTGAAAAAAACTGCCCGGAATCTGCTCTCAATGGGAAAACTCACTGCGAAAGAAATTTCCCAGGTGACAGGACTGAAAGTAAAGGAAGTACAGGCTCTTCTGAAAAAACAGACCGGGACAAAGACGAACTGATTTATGCGTTTTCCGAAGCTTGCTCTGAGGGAGGTGGGAAAAATGATGCAACTGACCAGACCGTTGTCGGGCAGGAGCTTATTCAGATGGGAGTAGATATCGGAGTGGAAAAGGGCGAACTGATCGGTAAAATTCAGATGGTGCATTTTCTGAAACGTCGCCCCACTCCGAAAAAGAAGCTTCTTCAGAAAAGCACTGACGAACTGAGGGCAATGCTTAAAAAACTGGAATCCAAACTGAGCGTCTGAACACCTCACAGTGCGCTTTGGCGTACTTTCGCTTTTAGCCGGGGGATTAATTCCCCGGCGAACTGAGGGCAATGCTCAAAAAACTGGAATCCGAACTGAGCGTCTGAAGTTTTCACTGTGCGCTTCGGATCATTGAATAAATTATAGCCATTCACCAGGTTATGAATCAGAATTCGATAAAAATTTTTTCAGGAAAGGAAATTCGGGTGGAAAATGTCACGGCAAACTCAGCCGAACAACTGATCCCTGGATCCGAAAACAGAGCGGCCCGCATTTTTTTTTCAGACTGGATGTAAGAAAAGAAATCATTCTGTGTATGATGTTCTGAACGGGGTTTTTCAGGACACAGAAAACAGAAGCAGTGATATGTCTGACAGTCTGATATGTGAAAATGCCATGAACAGGAAATCCGATGCCGAAAACAGATGAACGGAGTGACATGATGAAATAAATTTTAACACACCTGAAAGTAAAATGACAGGATATGTGCCATGAAAGTCAGTACAAACGGTGCAATGAGGAAATATGAGATTCAGACCGGAACATTATCTTGAGGCTGCTCAGGAACAGATCGGTTCTGCGAGAGCACTTCACAACAGACGAAGATATCCGTCCGCGATATATCTTGCCGGTGTTTCCGTGGAATGTCTGCTGCTTGCCTACAGGACAAGAGAGAACCCGGAATTTGACAGCAGACACGATCTCGGAAGCCTTCTGAAAGAGAGCGGCATCGTGGAATTCATCCGTCCGAAAGATCGGAGAAAGTTGCCTGTGTTTATGACAGATGTGTGGACGCGCTGGAAGAACAATTACCGCTTTGCCTCGTCCGACAGACTGATCGCGGAGTTCAGAAGATTGAAACTTGACAGGGGAATTAAGGGGAATGTTCTGAAGGCGAATTCGGATATTGTCATCCGCAGCGCCATTGAAATCATCAATATGGGAGTGAGACGATGGAATTCAGAGAGGAATTGGAAAATGCCCTGATTCAGATAGGGCTTGAGAACCCGGTACTGGAGATTGAGGTCAAACCCTCGGGAAGACTCGGAGGGTTCGTCGTTTCCGAGACTTTTTCGGAAATATCACAGATTGATCGCCAGAACATGCTCTGGGACGGATTGGAAAAGATTCTGGACGAGGAGAAACAGTCAAAAATCATTGCTCTGCTGACGATGACACCTGCCGAGGTGGAGGATGCGGATTCTTATGACTGACAGTTTTTCATCGGAAGCAAATTTTTTCAGATCGGGGATGGGCAGACATCATAGGGGCATTTGAACAGCGGAATTCTGTGTCAGAACCGACCCTCAGATCCGAAAATCCGGTAGCCGACATTTTTTTCAGACCGGATGTAAGAAAATGAATCATTCTGTGTATAATGTATTAATAGGGTTTTGCCGGAAACAGAAAACAGAGACAGTGATCTGTCTGACAGTCTGATATGTGAAAATGCCGTGACCAGGAAAGCCGATGCCGAAAACAGATGAACGGAGTGACATGATTTTAACACACTTAAAAGTAAGATAGCAGTTTTGCGTTAACGTGATTGTCGTCCCGACCTGGAACCGCCAGCTTTTAACCCGGGACGATGCCGGCAGACATTTTGGGGGTTTCCAGAATTCTGATCGGACAAAAATTTCGGATAAGGAGGTAATATTATGAAACTGTCATATTTTTTTTCAAAAATCAGATCATTGTTTCTCAGAATCAGATCACTGTTTCTGAAAGACGGAGCGGAGGAAGGTGTCATTATTGTTGAGAGGGAGGAGTTTGCACAGGATATGAGGGAAAAGTTCAGAGGCAACACAGAGCTTCTGAAAGCTATCGAAAGATGTATGAACAGAAAAGCGGAGAGACATGAATATGTCTCGTTGGCTGACTGAAAATGAAAACAGTCTCCAGTGATAATTTTGTAAGGATATTCAGTCAGTTTGAAAACCGGCTGAATGCGGTTTTCCAGAGAAAGACGGAAATTCTCCGGGGAGGAAACGTCAGAGACCCGAAAAATGCAAGCTGCTATGAATATGTGAAAAAGCTTGTCACGAAGGATGATGTGACATTGGATATCAACGTGCTGTACGACAAAATCGAGGACGATTATCTGTATTACAGTTACAACATCTTCTTTGAAAACAACAAACTGATGTTTCATTATGAACCATCACATAAGGAGCATTTTCAGCCCATATCAATGTGTATATGGGTGGAGAGGAACTGCGGAATGCCGGAGGCGATGGCATTCACATTCTTTCTCACAAATATCATCCATTTGAAATTCTTGCGCTGCTCGAAAGGTACTTTGCATAGTGCATTTCAGCGTACTTCCGCTTTCAGCCGGGGGATTGATTCCCCGGCGAACTGGGGCAATGCTCAGAAAACTGGAATCCGAACTGAGCGTCTGAAGTTTTCACAACCGACCCTCAGATCCGAAAATCCGGTCGCCTGCAATTTTTTTTTCAGATCGTATGCTGTGTTAAACGGGCTTCAGGAAACAGACAGACAAAAAATCCTTGACAACGGATTTTATCCGTGTCAGACAAGGTTTTAGTCTGGCAATCCGGTATGTGAAAATGCAGTGGGCGGGAAAACTGACACAGAAAACAGATGAACGGATCAGGATGACGGAACAGGTTTTGACACACCTGAAAGCAAGACAGATGAGGCGGATGTGCCGCATGTCAGTTTCCGGAAACCGCGGAGGACGGATGACAGCATCACGGAAGAGAACGATGTCATCTGTCACTACAGGGATGACGATCCGACCGGCATGACGGTGTTGCAGGCATCGGTAAATTTCGGAACCGGCTGATCAGCAGTGCGCCTGAACGTACTTTCGCTTCTATCCGGGGGACCACTGCCATTAAGTTAAGGAACACAGCCCGCTGAGGAAGATGTTATTTCAGGCACTTACGCCTCCTTATCAGGTCAATCTGACTCTTAACTTAATGGCAGTGAGCCGGGGGACTGATCCGTCGGCGGCATCTTTGTAGTCCGCGATCAGAATCCCGGAACTGATTCATCATGGTAGCAAATTCCTACCCCCTGATTGCGCATTTTGCTACCATCAAATACTGTGTTTACCCCATTGACTTTTTTTTCTGTTCCATAGTATTGAAATATTTTTATTGAATAAATTATATCCATTTAAACTTTTAAGTTTTAAGGAGAAGATAAAATAACAGTCTGCGTTAGGAATTTGAAAACATGAAAACAGACGCATTGTTCTACAAACTGTTCCGTCTGTCTCCCAAAAGCCTGTTCCGGCTGGTGGGGATGAAACTGGACGGGGCATACACTTTTGAGAGCATAACCCTGAAAACGACGGAAAAGCGTTTCGACGGTTTCATGAAGCGAACGGACGGCGAGGGGCCGAATGTCTTTGTCGAAATTCAGGGCTACAATGACAACACGATATACTGGCGGGGATTCCGCGAGGTGTGCGTGTGGTACGAGGAGAATGACAGTGACAGGCCATTCGTGCTGGTCGTTCTCTTCACTGACGAGAATTACGACCCCGACAACCGCATGCTGACACCCAGGCCGCCCAGCCGGCTGGTCCGCAAAAATCTTGCCGACTGTCTGAAAAAGCTGGCAAAAAAGGCGGGGGTGCTGACCGTGCTGAAGCCGCTCGGTTTTTCGGACACGAAAAAGAACCGGCAAAAACTGCCGGAACTTGTTCCGCAGTGGGAGGAGGAGATACGCTCCCTGGAGCTGTCGGACCATGAGACACGGGAACTGACGGAACTGCTGATTTATGCGATTGCGCAGCGATTCCAAAAACTTACAATAAGGGAGGTGGAGAAGATGATACAACTGACCCCGATTGATCAGACCGTTGTCGGGCAGGAGCTTATTCAGATGGGTGAAAAGAAAAGCCGGGAAGAGACTGCCCTGAATCTGCTTTCAATGGGACTGCTTACCCCGGCCCAAATTTCCCAGGCAACCGGTCTGAGCATAAAAGAGGTGAAGGCCCTCAGACATTCCGGAAAAGAAGCTTATTCAAAAAAACACTGACTCCGAAACCAGCCGGCTGGTCCGCAAAAATCTTGCAGACTGCCTGAAAAAGCTGGCAAAAAAAGCGGGGGCCCTGACCGTGCTGAAACCGCTCGGATTTTCGGACACGAAAAACTTGCCGGAGATTGTGCCGCAGTGGGAGGAGGAGATACGCTCGCTGGAGCTGTCGGACCATGAGACACGGGAACTGACGGAACTGCTGATATATGCCGTTGTGCAGCGGTTCCAAAAACTGACTTTAAAGGAGGTGGAGAAAATGATACAGTTAACCCCGATTGAGCAGACCGTTGTCGGTAAGGAGCTTATGCAAATTGCAAGACAAGAAGAGAAGAAAGAGACTGTCCAGAATCTGCTTTCAATGGGACTGCTTACCCCGGCCCAAATTTCTCAGGCAACCGGCCTGAGTATAAAGGAGGTGAAGGCCCTTAAACATTCAAAGAAGAAATAAACTCAGACATTTTTCTTCTGCTCACCGGATCTGCCCAGCGATGAAACCGGAAAACTTAAACTGAGGTGGAAAAAATGATACAACTGACCCCGCTCGACCAGACCGTTGCCGGGCAGGATATTATTCAGATGGGAAGAGAGGAAGGAATACTGATCGGCAACATCCGGATGGCACAGCGATTTCTGAAACACCGTCTCACTCCGGAAAAGAAGCTTCTTCAGAAAAGCACTGACGAACTGAGGGCAATGTTCAAAAAACTGGAATCCGAACTGAGCATCTGAGCTTTTCACAACCGACCCTCAGATCCGAAAATCCGGCAGCCGACATTTTTTTTCAGATCGGATGTAAGAAAATGAATTATTCTGTGTACGATATATCAACAGGGTTTTGCCGGAAACGGAAAACAGAGACAGTGTTCTGTCTGACAGTCTGATATGTGAAAATGCCGTGAACAGGAAAGCCGATGCCGAAAACAGATGAACGGAGTGACATGATGAAATAAATTTTAACACACCTATTTGGTGTCAGTCACCTTTCAGCATTTCGTGTCCCTGTTTGGTGTAAAATCACGCGGAGGAAACATAAACATGAATTGGAAAAGCATTCAGAAACACTATCCGAGCCGGTGGGTTTTGGCTGAAGCTGTGGAAGCCCGTTCGGAAGGGGGGAAACGCATACTGAGCCAGTTGGCTGTGTTGGATACATATCCCGACTCCCTCAGCGCGATGAGGAGCTATAAAATGTTTCATAAAAAATGCCCCGGGCGGGAGTTTTATGTGTTACATACAGACAGAAGAGAGCTTAATGTCGAAGAGCGCAGATGGGTCGGAATCAGAGGGGTCAGATGAAAATTTGTGTGCATGACGGATTGCCTTTTACGAAGGTGCTTCTGAAACATCAGGGCAAATCAGTTGAGGTGGATCGGGTTTTGACTGACTCCGGTTCAGCGGGAACCGTTTTTGATGCTGACGAACTGGCAAAAACTGACCTGCTTCCTGAGTCAGATGACGTGATTCGTACAGTTTTCGGTATCGGAGGAACTGAATTTGTTGTTGAGAAAAATATTGATCAGATCAGCCTGATGTCCCTGGAATTAAAAAAATTTCCAATTGAGATCGGATCCGTGGATTACGGCTTTGAAATGAAGGGCATCTTCGGTTTCAATTTTCTTGTCAGAACCAAAGCCGTCATTGATTTGGGACAAATAAGAATATATTCTGGCAAGGCTGGTGATTAGCCGAACATTATCGTGAATCATAATGGCCTGATGATCAGTTTCAAAACAGGGAGAGGAATCACAAATTGTAAATTAGAAAATTAATTGAAAAATAACAGTTTCGCGTTAACGTAGTTGTCGTTCTCTTGAAAACCGCCAATTTTTTAGTCACAGAACGACGCTGACGGAGACGCGCCCGAACGGGCGCGGCTCTTGTTTGCGTTCTGTGGCGGGTGCTTGGCGGTACCTCAAGAGAGCGCAAACAATGAGTCTGCGCCCTTTTTTTGTGGGGCCAGACAGATTTTTTTATCACATATTCGGAATCACTTGACAAACTTTTAACCGATACAAATGAATGAAGGAGGAACCAATGAAAAAATCTGCCCAAACCGTCTTTCTCGTAATTTTCGCCATTTTCACCCTGACCGGCATGGCCTTCGCAGGCGCACTGCCCGACACCGGCCAGACCAAATGCTACAATGACACCGCCGAGATACCTGCCCCGCACCCGGCGAGGATTTCTATGGCCAGGATGCCCAGTACACCACCAACCCCCGCTCCCACACCAAGATGGATGCAAAGGGAAACGCCCTGCCTGATTCCGGCATTTGTCTGATATGCCTGTTGTTTATAATCGGATTTTGTTTCTGTCTGAACACAAAATCTGTGATTTTTTCAAATTTTCGGATTACAAGAAAGGAGTCTGTTATGACATTCAGAAGATTTTCCATCATCTTTGCAGCCCTGTTCCTTTTGCCCGGCATAAGTGTGGCAGGCACCGGATCTTATGTCATTTTGGATGTATTAGATGATTTAAACAGAGAGGGAGGATTCGTGTTTTCATTTTGTGGAGTTAATTCACAGCAGGCCGCCAATTATTTTGAAATCAGGTCTGATACGACTATCACAAAAATTTCATGGTCCGGATCGGTTAATGAATCCGGTTTAACCAACGGTAAGGGGCTGTTTGTCATTCGAATCTATCCTGATCAGGACGGTTATCCGGGAAATGAGAGACTTCTTGATGCACCTCTCACCGCACAGGGTGTGAAGGTTGGCGATGGCGCACTATATGTCTTTTCATATGAAAACAATGCAATAGTCCAACTTCCGGCAGGCGGTTACTGGATGTCTGTGCTTGATCCTGAAACGAACGGAACCGAATTTGGCTGGCATATGGAAAAAGACAAATTGGGAACTATCTATGGATCGGGCGGAGCAATAAAATCGGATCCGGAATCTCCTTGGATATCTACCAATAGCGGGGTTACACCCATAGAAGCCAGAGGCAGAAGTCTTTACATTGAGGGCATTGAGGGTTTCAAATCAGAGAATGTCATTTTGGATGTATTAGATGATTTAAACAGAGAGGGAGGATTCGTGTTTTCATTTTGTGGAGTTAATTCACAGCAGGCCGCCAATTATTTTGAAATCAGGTCTGATACGACTATCACAAAATTTTCATGGTCCGGATCGGTTAATGAATCCGGTTTAACCAACGGTAAGGGGCTGTTTGTCATTCGAATCTATCCTGATCAGGACGGTTATCCGGGAAATGAGAGACTTCTTGATGCACCTCTCACCGCACAGGGTGTGAAGGTTGGCGATGGCGCACTATATGTCTTCTCATATGAAAACAATGCAATAGTCCAACTTCCGGCAGGCGGTTACTGGATGTCTGTGCTTGATCCTGAAACGAACGGAACCGAATTTGGCTGGCATATGGAAAAAGACAAATTGGGAACTATCTATGGATCGGGCGGAGCAATAAAATCGGATCCGGAATCTCCTTGGAGAGCTACCAATAACGGGGTTACACCCAGAGAAGCCAGAGGCAGAAGTCTTTACATTGAGGGTTTCAAATCAGAGAATATCCCGGATACATACACGCTCACGAAAACCGTGTCCCCGTCATCCGGCGGCGGGATATCCGCATCTCCCGACAAATCCGTTTATACCGACGGCGAATCCGTCACCCTCACCGCCAATTCCGAAGCCTGTTATGATTTCACGGGCTGGTCCGGCGCATGTTCCGGCACAAATTCAACATGCAGCCTCACAACGGATGCGGACAAATCCGTCACCGCAAATTTCACTGTCAAAAAACATTCCGTCAACATCACAGCGAATAACGGAAGCGTCACCAAAAGCCCGAACCAGTCATCTTACGACTGCGGAACAACGGTATTGCTCACCGCATCGCCAAATCCGGGCTACAACTTCGATCATTGGGAGGGTGACGCCACAGGAACGCAGACCACCGCCAGCATCACCATGACAGAAGAGATGAATGTCACCGCGGTATTCGTATCCGGCAACCATACCATATCCGGCTATGTCAGAGATGGAGACAATACCGGCATCAGCGGCGTCACTCTCAACTTCAGCAACAGCGGCGGCACATCCACCACGGACAGCTCGGGATTTTACACTCGATCCGTGAGCAGCGGATGGATCGGCACAGTCACGCCGGAGAAAAGCGGATATTCCTTTGATCCTCAGAACCGCACCTATTCCGCCGTAACAGCAAATCAGTCCGAGCAGAATTACACAGCAGCCCCTCAGCAGCAGGATTATACCCTGTCCGGCTATGTCAGGGATTCAAACAACATCGGAATCAGCGGCGTCACCCTGACATTCAGCAACAGCGGCGGCTCGGCAACCACAAACAATTCAGGATATTATACACAAACCGTCACTTCGGGATGGAGCGGAACAATAACCCCCTCAAAACAGGGATACACCTTTGATCCGGCGGACCGCTCCCACACCTCGATCAGTTCCGACCTGTTCAATCAGGATTACACCGGCATCCCGATTCCTTTTACCATTTCCGGCTATGTCAGAGATTCGGGAAACAGGGGACTGAGCGGCGTCAGACTCAGCTTCAGCAATTATGCCGGCTCGGCCGAAACCGACAGTTCCGGCTATTACAGCCATACCGTGTATTACGGCTGGACCGGCACGGTGACACCCGAGAAAAGCGGCTACACCTTCACCCCGGCAAATCTCTCATACACCGGTACAAGCTCCAACCACACCGGACAGAATTATACCGGAACCCCGACTGCCGTGCCGGACATTGCCGTAAGCCCGTCATCCCTGATATTCACCAAGCCGACATCCCGATCCGGCAGAAGCGGAGCGGAGACTCACACCTCCCTCCCCGTCTCTCAGATCACGGACCGGGACGTATCCCTGCCGACCGACGGAGAACACGCCACCGGCCTGATCATCCCGGATCATGTCAGGAAACACTGGAAGACCCACACCCCCACCCGGAAATATCGCTCAAGACAGAATCTGCCCGCGTCCAAAGACTGGAGCGTGTATGACTCGCCCGTGAAAAACCAGGGATACTGCGGCTCATGCTGGGCATTTGCAACCGTGGCCATGATGGAGAATCTTGCCAACCAGGCAAACCTTTCTGTAAGCAAGGACTTTGCGGAGCAGGTTCTGGTCTCCTGCGTCTATACCGGCAGAGGCGGATGCAGCGGCGGATGGTACTGGGACGCACTCAGCTATATCCGCCAGAACGGGCTTCCCCCGGAAAACTGCTATCCTTACAAAACCAGCAACGGAAACTGCGGGAGCAAATGCACAAACCCGGATTTCCTGGTCAAAATAGAAGATTTCACACCTCAGTACGGATTATGGGGATCAAGCGGCTTCACGGTGCAGGACCTGAAAGGCGCGTTGCAGGACGGCCCTCTGTGTGTCGCCATGTATGTGGCAGATGATTTCTACAGCTATAGCGGCGGAATTTATGATTACACCGGCGGAAACTATGAATGGGGACATGCGGTCTTTCTGGTCGGCTATAATGACTCGCAACAGTATTTCAAAGTGAGAAACAGTTGGGGAACATGGTGGGGCGAGGGCGGATATTTCCGTATTGCATACAATGACGTCACGGACAATATAAAGTTCGGCTCTTATGCGGTGGCCGCTTCGGGAATCTTTGTTGACGGAGAAGGCCAGACAGAGGACGTCATCGTCAGCAACACCGGAACCGGAACCCTGACTGTCAGCAGCATCTCCTCTGACAAGGCATGGCTGGAATTCTCACCGCAGACCCTTTCAGCGCTTGCACCGAATGAGGAAAAGACCCTCACCCTCTCTGTCGGAGACTGGAACAGCGTTGCCTCCCCCGAGGAAACAGCGACACTCACCATATCCTCAGATGACCCTGACGAACCTTCTGTGAGCATCACTGTGAAAGCGGCGATTTCGGTGATGGCGGCAAGACCCGTACTGATGGTATCTCCGCCGTTCTACGGAAACATTTCCACCGCATCGGACGGAAACACGCAGATCGAAGTTCCCAACAACAGCGGTGAGACATACTTGGACGTTTCCAACGGCGGCGATGGCACGATGACCTGGACAACCGAATCCGACAACTCATGGCTGAGGATCACACAGGGAAACACCGGCACGGATTACGGAAAGGTCGTTATCGCTTATGAGGAGAATGCCGGAGGCATGAGAACCGGAACCATAACCGTTTCCGCATCAGGTGCGGTCAACAGTCCGCAATATGTCAAAATCCGGCAGACGGACATCGATGTGGACGCCGACGATGACGGCATGACCGACAGTTTTGAATTTCAGCACGGCCTTGACCCGTCCAATCCCGATGACGCGTCCGGCGACAGGGACGAGGACGGTCTGACCAATCTGGAGGAATACGAAATCGGAACCAATCCAAACCTCGAAGATACGGACGATGACGGCATGACAGACGGATATGAGGCGGGTAAGGGACTGGATCCCTTAGCCTATGACGAAGACGGATCATCACAGTTCACAATAAGCGACGCTGTCACTGCCATCAGAATTCTGGCAGGCATGAATGCAAGCCCTGCCGGAACCGGTGCTGATGCAGACGAAAACGGCGTGGTGGAAATGAAAGATGCAGTGTATATCTTGCAGGAGATTGCGGGATTAAGATAAGCTGTCAAAAAACCGGGTTTTTCCAAAAAGCCCGGTTTGTCAGTTTTTGTCCCGCAGGGACATCTGAAAATAGCCGGCCCTTTTATAAAATCAGATATTGCCGGGGTTCGGATACACACAATTCATTCAGTCCCGCAGGGATGGTTGAAAGCATGGGAGCAATCTTTCTTTTCAGTCGTCCCGGATCAGTGTGAGTGTTCATCCCTGATGCCGGCTTTTTTCAGTAGAGCCGCCAGACGTTCCCTTTCCTTCTGAGCCTGCTCATTTTCCTTCTGAGCCTGCTCCTTTTCCCTGCGTTCCTGATCGATCAGGGAATCTTTCTGTTTAAGTTGGGAATCTTTCTGTTTAAGTTGGGAATCCTTCCGTTTAAGCTGGGAATCCTTCCGTTTGAGCTGGGAATCCTTCCGCTTGAGCTGGGAAGCCTTCTCTCTGAGTTCGAGTTCCTTCTGCTCGAGAACGATTTCCCAGGTTCTCATCTGCCGCGCCGCGTCCAGCCGGCTCAGACAGAGAATGTGCTCGTCCCTGTTGTCCGAAAATCTTTCAGGAACGCCCATTGCCTGGCGTATCTCCTCTGTATTCATGCCTTCGGGCAGATTGTCCGTATCCATGTTCTCGCTCCCGCGGTTCAAAACCGCATCCGGGGTTGTGATTATGCGCGCCGAACCGGTTTTCCGGATCAGTCTAATCCTGAGTGTTCATCCTGATGCCGGCTTTTTTCAGTAATGCAGCCAGACGTTCCTTTTCCCTGCGCTCCTGCTCGATCAGGGAATCCTTCTGTTTAAGCTGGGAATCCTTCCGTTTAAGCTGGGAATCCTTCCGTTTAAGCTGGGAATCCTTCCGTTTGAGCTGGGAAGCCTTCTCTCTGAGTTCGAGTTCCTTCTGCCCGAGAACGATTTCCCATGTTCTCATCTGTCGCGCCGCGTCCAGCCGGCTCAGATAGAGAATGTGCTCGTCCCTGTTGTCCGAAAATCTTTCAGGAACGCCCATTGCCTGGCGTATCTCCTCTGTGTTCATGCCTTCGGGCAGATTGTCCGTATCCATGTTCTCGCTCCCGCGGTTCAAAACCGCATCCGGGGTTGTGATTATGCGCGCCGGACCGGTTTTCCGGATCAGTCTGATTCTGAGTGTTCATCCCTGATGCCGGCTTTTTTCAGTAGAGCCGCCAGACGTTCCCTTTCCTTCTGAGCCTGCTCCATTTCCTTCTGAGCCTGCTCCTTTTCCCTGCGTTCCTGGTCGATCAGGGAATCTTTCTGTTTAAGCTGGGAATCCTTCCGTTTAAGCTGGGAATCCTTCCGTTTGATCAGGGAATCCTTCTCTCTGAGTTCGAGTTCCTTCTGTTCGAGAACGATTTCCCATGTTCTCATCTGCCGCGCCGCGTCCAGCCGGCTCAGATAGAGAATGTGCTCGTCCCTGTTGTCCGAAAATCTTTCAAGAACGCCCATTGCCTGGCGTATCTCCTCTGTGTTCATGCCTTCGGGCAGATTGTCCGCATCCATGTTCTCACCCTCCCTGAAAAAATGAATCCACCGTTCCCTGTCATCCGTCACGGAGTTTTGCGGATCCCAGCACGGCAGTTGCAGTATGTGGATGGCGAAATGATCGGTCATCCGGATTCCGAGCGCGCGTTCGCGGGGTTCGAAAATGAGATGCAGATAATTGTCCGTGTCCGCCTCCTTTTCGGAGGGGCTGAACAGCATGTCATCCAGAATCCATATCGAAATCACGGGGTTCAGGGACACATACGGCTTTCCCTTTTCCAACTGCGCATGATAGACACCGGCCCAGTTGTGAAGCATCCTCAGGGCAAGCCAGAAATACGCCGAGACCTGTATTTCGACCTGAAAATATCTTCCGCCCTCATCCCGGGCCTTGATGTCCACAATGCTGAGCTTGCCGCTTTCAAACTCCCTCTCATTATAAGGATTCAGCACGAACACGTCGGTGATCCGCTCTCCCGCATCCGGTTCCAGAACCGCGTTCAGAAAATTTATCAGCAGATTGCGGTTCTCCTCTTTTCCGAACATTGCCTTGACCACGCAATCCACAGTCGGTTTTATTTTATTCTTCATTGTGAAATGTCTTTCCAATTTGGCAAATTTGCCGCCTATCTTTTAATTTATATTACAACCTCTCTGTCTGTCAGGCGGAAAGCAGAAAGTTGCCTTCCGCATCTCCACTCCCGCGGTTCAAAACCGCATCCGGGTTGTAATTATGCGCGCCGGACCGGTTTTCCGGATCAGCCTGATTCTGAGTGTTCATCCCTGATGCCGGCTTTTTTCAGCAGAGCCGCCAGACGTTCCCTTTCCTTCTGAGCCTGTTCCTTTTCCCTGCGTTCCTGGTCGATCAGGGAATCTTTCTGTTTAAGTTGGGAATCTTTCTGTTTGAGCAGGGAATCCTTCTCTCTGAGTTCGAGTTCCTTCTGCTCGAGAACGATTTCCCATGTTCTCATCTGTCGCGCCGCGTCCAGCCGGCTCAGACAGAGAATGTGCTCGTCCCTGTTGTCCGAAAATCTTTCAGGAACGCCCATTGCCTGGCGTATCTCCTCTGTATCCGTGCCTTCGGGCAGATTGTCCGCATCCATGTTCTCACTCTCGAGGTTCAAAACCGCATCCGGGGTTGTAATTATGCGCGCCGGACCGGTTTTCCAGATCAGTCTGGTCCTGAGTGTTCATCCCTGATGCCGGCTTTTTTCAGTAATGCCGCCAGACGTTCCTTTTCCTTATGAGCCTGCTCCCTTTCCTTCTGAGCCTGCTCCCTTTCCTTCTGAGCCTGCTCCTTTTCCCTGCGCTCCTGATCTATCAGGGAATCTTTCTGTTTAAGCTGGGAATCCTTCCGTTTAAGCTGGGAATCCTTCCGTTTAAGCTGGGAATCCTTCCGTTTGAGCTGGGAAGCCTTCTCTCTGAGTTCGAGTTCCTTCTGCTCGAGAACGATTTCCCATGTTCTCATCTGTCGCGCCGCGTCCAGCCGGCTCAGGTAGAGAATGTGCTCGTCCCTGTTGTCCGAAAATCTTTCGAGAACGCCCATTGCCTGGCGTATCTCCTCTGTATTCATGCCTTCGGGCAGATTGTCCGCATCCATGTTCTCACCCTCCCTGAAAAAATGAATCCACCGTTCCCTGTCATCCGTCACGGAGTTTTGCGGATCCCAGCACGGCAGTTGCAGTATGTGGATGGCGAAATGATCGGTCATCCGAATTCCGAGCGCGCGTTCGCGGGGTTCGAAAACGAGATGCAGATAATTGTCCGTGTCCGCCTCCTTTTCGGAGGGACTGAACAGCATGTCATCCAGAATCCATATCGAAATCACGGGGTTCAGGGACACATACGGCTTTCCCTTTTCCAACTGCGCATGATAGACACCGGCCCAGTTGTGAAGCATCCTCAGGGCAAGCCAGAAATACGCCGAGACCTGTATTTCGACCTGAAAATATCTTCCGCCCTCATCCCGGGCCTTGATGTCCACAATGCTGAGCTTGCCGCTTTCAAACTCCCTCTCATTATAAGGATTCAGCACGAACACGTCGGTGATCCGCTCTCCCGCATCCGGTTCCAGAACCGCGTTCAGGAAATTTATCAGCAGATTGCGGTTCTCCTCTTTTCCGAACATTGCCTTGACCACGCAATCCACAGTCGGTTTTATCTTGTTCTTCATTATGAAATGTCTTTCCAATCCGGCAAACTTACCGCCTATCTTTTAATTTATATTACAACCTCTCTGTCTGTCAGGCGGAAAGCAGAAATTTGCCTTCCGCATCTCCACTCCCGCGGTTCAAAACCGCATCCGGGTTGTAATTATGCGCGCCGGACCGGTTTTCCGGATCAGTCTGATTCTGAGTGTTCATCCCTGATGCCGGCTTTTTTCAGCAGAGCCGCCAGACGTTCCCTTTCCTTCTGAGCCTGTTCCTTTTCCCTGCGTTCCTGGTCGATCAGGGAATCTTTCTGTTTAAGTTGGGAATCTTTCTGTTTGAGCAGGGAAGCTTCTCTCTGAGTTCGAGTTCCTTCTGCTCGAGAACGATTTCCCAGGTTCTCATCTGCCGCGCCGCGTCCAGCCGGCTCAGACAGAGAATGTGCTCGTCCCTGTTGTCCGAAAATCTTTCAGGAACGCCCATTGCCTGGCGTATCTCCTCGGTATCCGTGCCTTCGGGCAGATTGTCCGCATCCATGTTCTCACTCCCGAGGTTCAAAACCGCATCCGGGGTTGTAATTATGCGCGCCGGACCGGTTTTCCGGATCAGTCTAATCCTGAGTGTTCATCCTGATGCCGGCTTTTTTCAGTAATGCAGC